>CAYFVN010000262.1:0-2332 GCA_964346575.1 uncultured Candidatus Bathyarchaeia archaeon | reverse complement strand
TACGAAGTATATGAGAGCGGCGACAAGTCTTCAATAACAAGCGTGGAAGGGTTTATAAGTGTCCCTGCCCGTGAGTTCGAGTATATCTTCAGTGTAGCAGGTCTAAAGCATACTTTTAGATCCGGATCGGCCATTCAGATTGGATTAATATTTCACCCATCCAAGACCACATCAAATAATGTGTATCTCCTATGGAACGATCCAAATGTATCAACTGGAATAATGCTGCCATGCGTAGATCATATTAAAGGTACCGTATATTTGCGGAGTCATGAAGTAAATATTAAAGAGAAGATTGTCTCTCTAAACGAGACTAAAATATCTACTCCAATATCTCTAAGAATAAACGTTACGGACCCGTTTGGAATAGACGATGTTAAAGCTGTAAGTTTGACATTCAAAGATGAACTAGGATCCAAGATAGTTGAAGATGAATCTATGGTACCTGTATCATTTGCACCTACTTTATATGGTGCCGTATTTGCAAGCAACATAACGTTATACAAGGGTATTTTCACAGCAGAGGTGACCGTAACAGACTCCTCCGGTGGTCCACATCGATTCTCTAAGAACCTTTACGTCACATACTTTTACATCCTTACAATCTTAGTGAAAGATGGGGGAGGTAGAAGTGTTCCCAACGCTACTTTCAAAGTAGTGAATGAGAGAATAGGGCTATACATCGACGGTAAGACTGACAGAGAAGGCTTAATGGAATATCCAGTGCCCGAGTCAGCAATGGTAGGAGGCTACAGTATTACTATTAGTTACAAGGGTATAGCGATTAACCGTGAAATTAAAATTGATTCTCCGCGATTCGATGAGATCATAATACCCATATACCCACTAAGGATCAGGATCATCACCTATGGTATTCCAATCTACGCCGCTAGAGTTATGCTTTTGAATGGATCAACTCCGATACGCTCAGGTGAAACAGATGTGACAGGATTTATAGAGTTTGTAGATATCCCACTTGGGAACTACTCTCTAAGTGTTGTATATATGCTTCAACATTATGCAACTAGTTTAAATTTTAACAGCTACAGAGATTATGAAGTCCCTTTCAACCCCCCATTCTTTAATATAGCCCCTTGGATACTCTTAATTGGATTAGCCACCATAGTTTCACTAACCCTTTACGCTAAGAAGATCGTTAAAACGAAGACCGTAGATCTCAAATACCTGAAACGACTTATCTCAGGAGATTTTCCAGAAGCCTTGTCTTTAATGATATTAGGCCCTCCAGGTTCGGGTAAAACACCAACGCTAGAGAACTTCGTAAAGATCACCCTTAAAGAAGGCAGGAGATGTATATATGTAACGAACGTAGATTTCCCAGACGAGATTAGACAATCGCTTAGAAACTTTAATGTTCCCATAGAGAAGCTTGAAGAAGAAGACCGTCTGATCTTCATAGATTGTTATTCTGGTATTGCGGAGAAAGAATCAAAGGAAGCCCATTTTATTTCTTCCCCTGGAGACTTAACAAGGCTTGGTATAGAGATATCCAACTGTCTGGAATCGTCAGACATTAAGACGGATATATGCTTCGATTCGTTGAGTCAATTATCGACCTATGTTAAGTCGGAGCAGCTAACTTCCTTTATCCATACAATTGGAGCTAGAATTAAAGGAAAGCCGGGGAGGTTCATATACGCTGTAGGCTCTAACATGGACCTCGATCTACTAGGAACGATCGAAGAGGCCTCCGACTGTGTAGTGGAAATTATGTTCAGAGATTCAGATGGATCGCAAGAAAGAGTGTTAAGGATTAAAAAGTTCAGAGGTAGAAAGCATTCTACGCACTGGGTTAAATTCGAGGTACATCCAGGTAAAGGAATAGTCTTTATAATTAAACGTAGATTATTTCAAGTTTTGAATTTCTGATTCGCACACACCACCCGCCGATTGTAAGATGCTATGTAAAAAAATAATTAATAGAAACTTTAAAATAAGCCTATTTGGAGTCTTAACTGCTTAAAAGGCTGAGGAGAAGAATGTCTGAGAAGAAGCCTGAACGTTGGGGTATAGCCCACATATACTCTTCATTCAACAATACAATGGTTCATATAACGGACCTGAGCGGCGCTGAGACGATAGCCATCAGCTCGGGCGGACGACATGTTAAAGCGGATCGGCTTGAGGGAACACCTTACGCAGCCATGCAATCAGCCTCAACCGCAGCCAGAACAGCAAAAGATAAGGGTATAGCTGCCCTCCATATAAGAATCCGGGCGCCTGGAGGTCATAAAGCTAAGACCCCTGGGCCAGGTGCACAAGCGGCTATAAGGATGCTGGCGCGGTCAGGTTTTAGGATAGGTCGGATAGA
>CAYFVN010000261.1:0-1884 GCA_964346575.1 uncultured Candidatus Bathyarchaeia archaeon | reverse complement strand
GTGTCATCGAAGACCTCCTCCATCTCCAGTATAAAGGAGGGCGTCACGACGAAGAAGAACGGCGGCTTCTCCTTTTCAACACTTGCCTTGGAGATCTTGCCGGTGAGCTGTTCTACGACGTATCTATTCTCCGTATAGGATTCGCCTGTGAACAGGTGGGAGCTGGACTCGTCACTTGAAATTGCGGTGTGAACCCTCAGTATTATAAGTTTGTATCCCAGGCGTGGGAGGATTTTGTATAGTTCGACATTCACCTCCTCGGCTGGATAGTAAGTCGTGGCGTAACCCGCCTTCCTCAGTATCTCTTCCGTTTCTCTCCTGAAACTGGGATTCGGATGGTTCATTCCAAGCTGGTCAAGTATAGCAGCTCTCTTCACCTTACTATCGGATGTTTGACTTGACCTTTCGGGGGTGTGGATGGCTGGGGTAAGCGTAGACGTAGGAATCCCTATCTCATAGATTAGGTAGGTGAATAGGACGAGGATAGTCAGGGGTATAGTTATCTTGTAAAACAGTTTTTTCCGCTTTCTAACCCTTCTCGATAGCTCTCTCTTCATCTTTGCTTAGACTCGGATCTATGATCAAGTGATGGTATGATAGGCAGACATCCCTACTAATTATAAGTTACGTTTCTTAAAGCGGTATTGAACACGGAAGAGTTCTGATCGGATGATCTATTCCAATAATGTTCGGAGATGAACTTTCTTGAGACGTTCATATACCCAATAACAATTGAATATCCACGTCTTTAAATCGTAACAAGGTATGTTTACGGCCATTTAGGTTGGTGGTTGGAGGGATCCTCACCATTCATGAGACAGGGTTACTATGCGGTTGAGGCTCTCGACTAGACTACATTAGGAAACTCTTAAATACTGGTAGAATTATAAAGTCTGGGCAGTGTCCAGCATGAAATCGAAGGAATATGGATTGATATTTGCTTTGGCCGCGATCCTCTCTTTGATGGCGATCCCGACAGTCCCTACGGCCGCATTGAATCCGATATACAGTCCAGTCGGGGGATTTGTTGCCTCCATGGCAAGCCTATTCACCGTAATCGCAGCGCTAGCAGTCGCGGGCGTATCCTTCTCCGTGATCGCGATCGCCACGCTTAACCGTAGAAGAAAGAAGTAGGCATAGAATCCATCCATCAGACACTCATCTTCCTTAAACTTCAGTGTTAACCTTTGTCAGATCTTGACCATAGATCGGCCATCAAGACGCTATTCTACTTTCTATTTACGGACATCATGTTTCTATTGTCCGTGGAGATCGTAGCCCTTCTATCCTACGTATCTATCTCGTTATTCCAATTTTCTGATATACGCTTTTTCAGTTTGGTCTCCGAGCTGGAGTATGCTCTATTCTCGTTCGGATATCCGGTGACTCCGGCAATAGTATATCTCCTACTATTCTCATGGCTTCTAATGATGGTGGCGATGCTTACTGGAAGATATGGAGGTAGAGTGTCAAATAGTCGAAACGGTCAAAACGACGCTCCAAGCATTGGAGACGGATCAGCCAAGGCTATTCTCAAGGTGGGAAGACACTGTTTTAAAATTACTTCAATTATAATTGTTTTGAGCGCCATCTACGTCTCCCAGGTTCCCTACCTGCATGGCGAAAGCCCTCTTTTGGGCGTCGATTCAGGCTGGTATTATTCGATGTTGCAGAAGGCCTTGGTAGACCCCTCCCTTATTTTGGCGGAGCCTAGGGCAACCTACTTCCTAATCTTACTTCCATTAACTTTGGTTACGAACAGCCTTATCCTCTCTGTTAGAGTCGGTGTAACTTTTCTAATCGTTCTCTCCGGTTTTTCCACGTACTTCTTCGTTAAAGAGTTGTTTGATGGCGAACGTGAGGGTGTCGCATGTTTTGCCTCCA
>CAYFVN010000260.1:0-6485 GCA_964346575.1 uncultured Candidatus Bathyarchaeia archaeon | reverse complement strand
GGTTTCTGCCTCCATGTTCATCATATGCCTGACATCTTTATCGGGTGTTTCGGTTCACTGGAATCTAGGACATGTCTCTTTAAATTACGCATTTACAGTGGCCGTTGGAACCATTGTTGGAGCACAGGTCGGAGCACGTTCAGCGAGTAAGCTTAGACCAATTATGCTTAGGAGATTATTCGCCTTGGCTCTGCTTCTGATATCGGCTAGAATGTTCCTCCTAGGAATTTTAGACTTCGTATAGTATTACGCCGGTGGTATCTAATATACTGGAGTGACCCAGTTTCTATAACTTTCGATCTTTCCTAAGACAGCCTTTGAGAAAATGTCCTTTAGAGTTGACGTGATCTCACCCTCGGAACCCTCTCCTATAACTCTATCATCGACCTTCAATATGGGAGTGATCTCAGCTGCGGTTCCCGTAAAGAAAGCTTCATCACAGATGTAAAGCTCAGACTTTAGGATAGCTCTCTCGATAAACTCAATATTCTGATCTCTAGCGATTTTTATTACGGTCTTCCGAGTGATTCCTTGAATTATTGATGTAGATACCGGGGGTGTTTGAAGAGTTTTGTCCTTCACTATGAATATATTCTCGCCAGATCCTTCTGCCAAGAATCCTTTACTGTCCAGCATAACGGCTTCGTCGAAGCCCTTCATCGAAGCCTCAGCCTTTGCGAGTGCAGATGTTACGTAGGCTCCACATGTCTTCGCTGTCGAGGGTATGGAGTCGTCGGGTATCCTCCTCCAAGAGGAGGTACAAGCTTTCGCACCTCCTTCCTTAAGGTATGATCCGAGGGGGAAGGCCGCTATAGCACACTGTACAGGGGATCTTAGAAGGTTTAATCCGAACTCCCCGACGCCTCTAAAGGATATAGGTCTTATGTAACAACCTTCCTTTAAACGATTCTTCCTTATAAGCTCCAAGGTTACGTTTACAAGCTCATCAAGTCCATATGTAAGGTCCATCCAATATATTTTAGCAGAGTTTAGGAACCTCTCAATATGATCTTTAAGCCTGAATACTAGGAGATTATCCCCGTTCCAATAGGCTCTTATCCCTTCAAAGACTCCTGTCCCGTAATGAAGAGCATGCGAGAGGACATGCACCTTAGCCTCATCCCAGGGTATGTATTCCCCATCCATCCATATGTAATCGCTCTTCTCGATGACCATTCAACGCCACTCTCCATCCAGGTTGTATCTAGACACAAAGACAACCTCATAAGTTCTTTGAAGTTCTATATATGCTTGTTTTTTGGAGTCCCTAATGTTAGTCCTTAGACCTGATCTACTCCAATACTCCGAAATAAGTGACGTGATCTATCTTAATTTGTAAATCAGACAAAACCAACCATGCTCCTAGAGTAAGGTCAGACGGAATCCTGAAATTTTTACAATTGACCGATAAGGGTCTATATAAACTTTAATACGAATATCGATAAAGATACGGAATGGAGGTGAATGATATGCCTCTCGTGGAGATATCTGTAGCGAAAGGTGATTTCACTCCTGAACAGAAAAAAGAACTGGGCAAAGCTGTAAATGATAGTATAACGGAGGTCTTTCAGAAAATAAGAGGGCGTAAACCGCGTCCAGGAGGGATCTGGATTTTGATACGTGAAGAATCCACCGATAACTGGCTCAGTAATGGAGAAACATTAACCGAACGTAGGAAGAAACTCTGATAAATAGAACAGTGTTCAATCTGTATTCAACCCATTATCCATAAGATCGCAAAGGGAAAGTATGTGAATGACCGTACCCGATAAGAAGACGAGCCTATTCTTTAGGCTTAATGATCCTCTTATAGGTCAGATTACCGATGAGCAAGGCTTTGAATACTTCCTTAATGCGACTCACGAGGCCGAGAAGCTGGGTTATTGGGCTATGTTCTATCCCGACCATGCAATGCTTCCCAATACGTGCTCGATCTATGAGTGTTGGACTCTATTAGGCGCCTTGGCTGCGATGACTAGGAAGTTGAGGATAGTCAGCATTGTCTCACCAATTCCACTCTACTATCCTGCTGAGCTGGCGCGACGTATCGCTTCAATCGATCATATATGTGGAGGTAGAGTAATCTTCGGCGCTGGATGCGGCTGGAATCCTAAGGAGTTTGATGCATACGACCGCTCATTCGATCCTCTCAAAATCAGAGTTGAGAAGATGGTCGAGGGACTCCAAATCATGAAAGCCCTTTGGTCTAATGAGAGACCAGTAACCTTCAAAGGGAAACACTATTCCTTACGAGGTGCGGAACTGTCCCCAAAACCCAAGCAGAGGCCCCATCCGCCCGTCTGGATGGGCGGCAACTCTAGACTAGTTCTCAAGGCAATAGCCGAACACGCCGATGCTTGGGTACCCTTTGAGCAGACTTTCACCAACTTTAAGGTTAAGATTGCCCAGCTCAGGAAGTTCCTTCACGCTCGTAGAAGGGATCCTAAAGAGTTAACTGTAGCTCTAGCCACGAGAATGGTTGTATCATCCAATAGATGTTTTGTCAAAAAAAAGCTTGCGGGAATGGGTATCAACCCAAAGACCTTCGAGTACACGCAGTCCGTAACTGGAAAGAGGCATAAAATCATGGCTGGAACACCGAAGGAATGCGCTGCTCAACTAAACGAGTATGCTGAGGAGGGCGCAAACCATTTCGTCATCAATATCCAACCTGCAGACAGGGTAATCGAAGGGCTTAGGATCTTCGCGGAAGAGGTCTTGCCAGAAACGAGTATTGTATAGGGTGCTTTTCTAAACTTTCCGTTAATGTCTCTCGAAATTAACTAAAGTATCTTTTTTATAAAGGAAATCATTAAGTCAATAGCTCCATTTTCACGTACATAGCTATAGACGTGCATTTAGAAGGTTTTCGTTGACGTATATCTAACAAAATTCTAAAAAGTATAAAGTGTAAAAAATATTGAGTGTCTGAGGTTTGCTGAAGAAAATCAATGCAAGGATTACGGTTTTGATAGCGGTGTTCGCCGCCTTTTACACGTTACTGCGGGTAATACCTACATTTCCCGTGGTAGGAATTTCAGGTGGAACATTTACTTTAGCCGACGCCCTTCCGCCCTTCTACGGAGTGTTTTTAGGACCTTACTTGGGAGCTTTTGCCATCGTACTTGGAACCTTCATGTCCTATATTTATGGAAGGCCGATGTTGTTTCTGGGATTAGATTTCCTACCCGGAGTTGTAAATGCTGTAATAGTAGGTTTCTTATTCAACCGTAATAGGTTTATACCAGTCGCCCTCTATACATCTCTGCTACTCCTATTTCTCATTCATCCTTATACCGTAATCTTCATACCTATCAAAATTTTCGACATGGAGGTGGTCGTCTTTTTTGCGTGGATGCACCTGATAGTGTTGATACTTTTAGTGTCTCCACTACCATTCATGGCGGTAGAATGGACCGCTTCGAGCGGTGTTAGAAATATGATGATGGGTATGGCATCTATAAGCCTCATAGGCGTCATGGGACAGCATTTAATGGGGAACCTGCTATTCGAGAATGTTTTAGGTCTCATGATTAGAGTTCCACCGTCGGCTTTTAAGCCAATCTGGTTTACGGTATTCTGGATTTACCCCTTTGAGAGATTGATAACGACCGCTGCTGCCACCCTTATAGGAACACCGATACTTAGGATGGCAAGACCACTTAAATGGAGGAACTATATGTAATTCGATGGATCTACGAAGAGCATTTGGCATCTTCTCCAAGTACATCTTAAAAATATTAGCGTGCGCTAGCTTTTTGTAAACTCAAAGTTCTATTGAAGTCTCTGAAGATCATACTTTAAATATTCGGTAAAAGTCTTTATCTATCAACGTTTTTAATGACTCAGAGGAGGGGACGCCAGGAGTTGCGTCTTCCAAACACCATAATAGATAAGGATGGACGTCGGATCATCCTTAAGGAATGTAGTATGGATGATTTCAACCCACTTGTCGAGATGTATGACGACTTTAATCCTAAAGATATATGTATGGGCGTTCCTCCCCGAGAGCAAATGAAGAGAAGGGATTGGATTCACCGTTCATTGACTCAAGACTTTAACCTTATGGCCATCTATAACGGCTTTGCCATAGGTCACGCCACATTATCTGAGGTGGAACCTAGGAAGCTCTATGAATACTCAATATTCGTACACCAAAACTATCAGAATAGGGGAGTTGGAACTGAGATGACTCGTACCATGAAAGCTTGTGCTCAAACCTTAGGGTTCAGAAGAATCTGGCTTACGGTTAACCAGCTTAATATCAGGGCTATAAAGGTTTTTAAAAAGGCAGGCTTCAAATTTTTAGAGTCTATGGATATCGACGGAGAGATGGTGCTGGATTTATAGACTCAAAGCCTGCGTTAATGTGAAATATTAAAACCGTCGGATTTACATGCGTTAAAATTTAGTACACAAAGTTTTCCAAATTTGTTGACGATTTGTTCACTAAGCGTAATATCACATATATTGATTAATACAGCATGGCTTACTCTACTCTCGAATTTTACTTTTGATCATTTCTTCTATTATATCTAATAAATCTCTGTCCATCTCTATCACGCATCTCTTGAGGTCTTCACGCAATTGAGGATCTTCCTTTATGTTTTGAGTTTTTCTTTCCGACATCTTTCCTCGTATTATTATACACTACTTCTATTATTAGATTTAGAGCCCCACTCTTAGGCTTACTCTTCTAGGCTAACATTAACCCGAAATCACATGGGAATCTTCGTCTTACGTGCTCGGCGGATCGCTACGCTGAGTCCCGATGCTCTCCACGATGACACCCACCTTGCTATTAGACGCCTTTAAATCCCCACTTCTTTTACCAGAGGTTCCGTTTGTGTAAGATGCTACTTGACTTATCGTGTCCACTTCGCTTCCTCCAGCTTTACCGATTACAATTGACGAGCCGGTTAAGTGGGATCCCATTCTCCTACTAGAATACGAAATTTTCGGCCCAAGCATATCCCAACTCAAACTTCAAGTGATCACTTTCTAGGTCTTTAAACAGTCTAGAAACCGCCCTATGCAGGGTGTAACATAGAGCAAATTAAGGTTAATGTTAAGAAAATTAAAAAATGCCGAAAATTATGCCCATTAGCGAACCAAAAATACCTGACATTAGAACTATGATCAAAGCTTTCTTGAAATCATCTATGATATCCTGCGTTTCATCCCCTCTTAAAGCCATTTGAATCCTCTCTATTTGTTAACATATAAAGGAAAAATAAATATATCCCGAAAATATTAGGGATTAATTATGGAACATCTATTGAACGATCCCTACCACATCGTTCTGGAGATAGAGAATAAACGATGCAGAATATCTAGGATGCTGGAGACTAGTGGAATCCAGCAGTTCAAAGTCACAGACATAAGAGGTTTGAGAGAGGGCTCGATTAGTCACTTGGTGGAGTTGCTCCCAGATCATGTCGAGAAGATGCCCAAAGATATGCTTATAAAAAAGGTGAATAAAAAAAACAAGTTTGAAGGGAAGACGTCTGCTTGGATTGAGAGCGAGGGCTGCGACGTCTGCAATACTATACTGTCTCACGGGTCTTTTCTAGTCTCAGGGAGGACTTCTCATGATTTCACTCTCGTATACAGCTTTATAGTGCCTAGCTTCGATGCTTATAGGAGTATAATCTCAGCTTTGGAAGATGTTGGCTTAAGGGTAAAGGTGCTAAGGTTAGGAAAATTTGAATCGAAGAAGGAGATCTTAACCGAGAAGCAGGAGAAGATACTGTGGCTTGCGACGAAGACAGGTTTCTTCGACTATCCTAGAAAAGTTGATACGGTAGAACTCTCTAATAGATTGGGAATAAGCCCAGCAACACTATCAGAGACCACTAGAAGAGGACTAAGAAGACTACTGGAACACTACTTTAAAATTTAAATGAAATCCACCCATAATGGTAACTTACCCTTACTAGAACTCGCTATTCAATGAGAGTTATTATACACTGTTTACACGATCTCCCATTCATTTCTCAGATTAGTTCGATGTTCTAAAGCTTTTTCAAGGTTTGATGTTTGTTTAATTAAATTAGTTTGTTGGATACGTAGTCAGCACTCATCACATTTTTCACTATCCATTATGATAACTTTTCTCTCAACCATTTACAGTTTCATCCCTAGTAAAATGCTCTCGAAGATCTTGTTGTAGATTTGTTGGGCTAGATTTAGCACAGCTGTATCTATTAGTTTATCGAGCGTTTATCTTGTCATCGCTACCGTATGTCGTTATTAGCTCTTCCTAAGTACTCTGAAGATAAAGAAAGCTGCGATCACTATTATCGCTAAGATCACTATAAGCGGGAAAAGCATGGTGCTTCCGAATATAGGGGGGAATATCGAAGCTAAAGGAGCGGGAGCAGGCTCGGGCGTGGGTGTGAGCTTGGGCGCGGGTGTTGCCTTGGGCGTGGGCGTGGAAGTGGGAGTTGGCTTAGGTTTTGAGACTCCGAGTATCGAGTTGTCGC
>CAYFVN010000259.1:0-2481 GCA_964346575.1 uncultured Candidatus Bathyarchaeia archaeon | reverse complement strand
CCTATCTGCGCTACACCTATAGGGAGCTTCTCCCTTGAAGTCTCATATACCCTTTTGAAGTCCACGAACATTCCCTGAGCCGCTTCGGGCCTCGCATACCCGATGGAGGACCTATAGGGGCCTACTGTAGTCTTAAATAATGTTAGGAAATATCTCGGTTTAGAGAGCTCACCGCCGCAGTCTGGACATTGGATATCGAATTCGGATAACTTGGCTTGAAGCTCCTTCAGGGACTGGCCTTCCAGATCGCCGCTACTACTTTGAGCTAGGAGCTGATCAGCTCTATATTTTCTATGACATTTGCTACATTCTACCATTGGATCTTTGAAGTGGGATAGGTGACCTGAAGCCTTGAATATTACTGAGGGTGCTAGAATTGGAGTCGCTATCTCTATATTACGTTGTCTCCTTACGAATAGGTCTCTCCACTCATCTTTGATTCTATTCATAATTAATACGCCTACGGGACCCAAATCAACGAAGCCGCTTAGCCCTCCGTAAATCTCATAGGAGGGCCATATTATGCCTCTCCTCTTGCATATGTCCATGATCTGCGTATATTTGTCTGGGTTCAGCATTGATTTCCCCTTATTAAAAACTTAACGAACCTTTACCCGCCTCACTACCGGAGGCCTAGCCTTCTTCAAGACTCTGCTACCACAGATGGGGCATTTAACTTCGGGAGTTAACTCCATCTCCTCTGAGGTAATCTTTGAACAGCAACTTATACATTCGTAAGTTATCCCCTCTGAGCGACCATCACTCTCCATCTCCCAATTTTCACCTCTCTTTTTAGATACTGGATTTTTTATAAACCACAGAATTTTTAAACTTGCCTATGAGCTAAGATAAAAAGGCTAGTGGAAGGATTCTTCGAACGTTCTTGCCCATTGTTTGTACTGCTCCATTCCGGCTTTCCCTATAGGTCTAACCTTTTTAAGAGCAGTATCTAGGTGTCTCATCTCTACTTTGAAATCCGGTTTATCCCTGGTTTCAGGATTCTTCGTGATATACTCCCTTATTGCAGTCATAGACGCTTCTTTACATAAAGCTTCCAAATCCGATCCAGTGTAGTGTTCAGTCCGTTCAGCGATCTTATCTACATCTATGTCGTCCGCCAATGGTTTACCTCTAAGATGAACTTGAAGTATCTTCTTTCTGGCTTCACGATCCGGTGGCGATACATATATAATCCTGTCGAACCTACCAGGCCTGAGCAGAGCGGGATCCAACAAATCCGGGCGGTTCGTAGCAGCTATGACGACTACGTTACGAAGTTCCTCCAGTCCATCCAGCTCGGTTAGGAGTTGGCTTATGACCCTCTCCGTCACGCCCGAGTCTGCGTATCCAGCTCCACGCCTAGGAGCCAAGGCGTCGATCTCGTCAAAGAAGATTATGGCGGGAGATGCGGTCCTAGCCTTCCGGAAAGTCTCCCTGACCCCTCGTTCAGATTCTCCAACCCATTTTGAGAGCAGTTCCGGGCCTTTTACTGATATGAAATTAACCTCACTCTCGGTAGCCAAAGCCTTTGCTAGAAGAGTCTTACCTGTTCCAGGCGATCCGTAGACGAGTATCCCCTTCGGAGGCCTCGTCTTGGCGTAATCAAATATATCATTATACTTCAAAGGCCATTCAACAGTCTCAACCAGTTCCTGTTTAACTTCCTCTAGATTCCCTATGTCATCCCAATGGACGTTGGGGACCTCCACCATTACTTCACGCATGGCGGATGGCTCTACATCTCGTAGCGCTTCAAGGAAGTCATTCATATCCACATCAAGTTTGTCGAGCACTTCAGGAGTTATTGTTCTCGACTTTAGATCTATTTCTGGCACCACATCTCTGATCGCCCGCATAGCGGCCTCCTTACATAGGGCAGCCAGGTCAGCTCCTACAAATCCATGAGTTACATCGGCAATCCTATCCAGGTCCGTATCTTCCGCTAGGGGCATACCTCTAGTATGGATTTGCAATACCTCAAGCCGACCATTCCTGTCAGGTACTCCTATCTCGATCTCCCGGTCGAATCGGCCTCCCCTCCTCAAAGCATGGTCGACTGCGTCAGGTCTGTTGGTAGCTCCAATAACCACAATTTGACCTCTAGCTTTGAGGCCATCCATTAGGGCTAGAAGTTGAGCAACTACTCTACGCTCAACCTCTCCGGTTACTTCCTCCCTTTTAGGGGCTATAGCATCTATTTCATCTATGAAGATTATACTAGGAGCATTCTTATCAGCCTCTTCGAAGATCTCTCTAAGTCTGGCTTCCGACTCTCCATAGTATTTACTCATCACCTCCGGCCCGTTTATTGAGATGAAGTGAGCGTCCGTCTCATAGGCCACCGCCTTTGCTAGCAGCGTTTTACCCGTTCCGGGAGGACCGTGAAGCAGTATACCCTTTGGAGGCTCTATACCGAGCTTCTCGAACCGTTCGCGACACCTTAACGTTATCTTTATCATTTTGCAAAGCCTTTGGACGTGT
>CAYFVN010000258.1:0-4061 GCA_964346575.1 uncultured Candidatus Bathyarchaeia archaeon | reverse complement strand
CTAGTAATATCGGACACATTAACTCTCACTTTAAGTGCGCACGCTGATAATCCTTTCTACCAAATCTTTAGTGCTGCTTAGACATCTCCATCTTCACAGTTCCCGCTCTAAAGTAACTAGCTAGTTAAAAAAGAAAAGTGGAATTTTTAGATTTAGAAACTAAATACCGACGTACCGAGCTATAAAATTGTCTAATCTTTTCTACGATCCGCAAGCAGCCAGTAGACTTCTATAAGGAATATGCCTATAAGTAATGCAACATCAGCGATCATCGTTCATCTAGCAATGCACGACTCCATTACAGAACAATAGATAAAAGACTGAGACTTTATTATGCATGTAATAGAGTCAAGTGAGACGGGAAATGCCCGCGATCTTTTTCAACCGCGAAAAAGCAAGAGAACACCTACTTGACTATAGTTTCGTGTATATACTTAGAAAGAAGAAGGGGCTTGAACAGGAATTCACAGCGGCGCTGAAAGGGTCAATCCCACAAGTAGAATTGATAGGAAAGGTGAAAGTTCAATGGTTCAGGACCATAGACCGAAAAGATGCCCTAAGACCCTATGTCTTTCATTCAGGATTCGACTCGATAGATGAATGGATTGAGCAGTCTGGGGGAGAAGCAACGGAGCTATATCGTGTGGACCTTATATCTAAGCCGCCGGAATAGGCAACGTGTACTAACCGTTATTAGCTAGCTATGCCTATTGGAATTTAGAATCCTTATTAAAGGAGTATTGTAATGGAGACGGAACCAACGAGCCATATGGCATGGAGGACTGGCGAAAACGCTTTGGGAATGCTCACTATCACTGTATTAAGGGAAGATAAGGCGTACTGCTCTTTCAAAGAAGAGATAGTCCCATGACCAGTTGATCAGAGTGAGGAGGCGATTACGAAAACCAATCAATTTGAAGAGATGTAGGCCTAACCAGAGCAGCCAGGCAGGGAAGCCTGTGATAGTACGGCCATATATAGAGGCAACTGCCGCATTTCGTCCAATAGTCGCCATCAACCCCCTATCTCGATAATGAAATGTTAGAGGGTCCTGGCCCTCTATCTGTCGGGCGATGTTCTCGGCGGCTGCTACTCCTTGTTGGATGGCGACAGGAGCGACCATAGGCAGTAGACGTCCCTCTTCTTTTGCAGCAGCTGAATCTCCAATAACGTAGACATTTGAATACTTCGGAACTTGAAGAGTCGGTAGGACCGAGATCCGTCCATTACTATCTGTTGGTAACCCAGAAACTTTGCCCAATGAGCCTCCGCCTACTCCCGCTGTCCAGATTATAGTTTTTGTAGGAATTACTTTGCCATCTTCTAAATGAACGTCCTCATCAGTAATTTGTTTAACCTTCGTTTGAAGGTGAACTTCTAACCCCATTTTGCGAAGCCGTTTCAGGGTATATGTGCGAAGTGATTCTGGCATGTTGGGAAGTAAATGGTCTTCCGCCTCCAGGAACAGTATACGTATTTTTCGGAAATCTAGTGTAGGGTAATCTTTTATGAGGGGGCCATGTATAAGCTCTGCAAGGGCACCGGCGAATTCTACCCCAGTTGATCCCCCGCCCACTATCGTGAATGTCAATAGTTGTTGATGTCGCTTTAGATTGTGTTCATGTACTGCCTCTTCAAAACATGAAAGGATATGGTTACGAAGTTTAACTCCTTCTTCTAAGGTTTTGAGAGGAAAGGAATGTTCTGCAGCGCCTGGCATATCGAAGAAGTGGGATGTACTTCCGGTGGCAAGGATTAGAAAATCATAGGATATCTTGCGATTATTGCATTCCACGACCTGATCTGCAAGGTCTATTTTCGTTGCTTCTGCCATTACAAATTGAATTTTAGGCATTTTTCTTAGTACGCCTCGTATTGGATTAGCTATTCCCTCTGGTTCTAATTCAGCGGCTGCAACCTGATAGAGTAGAGGTAGAAAGGTATGGTAATTGTTTTGGTCAACGAGTAGTCCTTCTATAGGATGTTTGGCGATGGTTCGGGCTGCCCACAGTCCACCAAAGCCGGCTCCAATAATAACTACCCGAGGGGGCTTACGCACTTCTACCCCTCTCCAGCGCGCGTGCAACGAGTTACTTTTATGGAGAGGTAATTTTTTGGCCTGGGTTGGATACTGTATCTCGCAGGCTATGCAGTCGATGCATTCAGACTCACGTGTGGGATCTGATTTCTTATCTGATACGGGATGACCAGGAGTATCTGTCATATCGAATACGTTGACCGACAAACATCCACGCATATTTCATCCCCGTCACATAAATCTTGATCTACTGCTACATGTGTACCGTGAATACCTAGCTTCTTTGGGGGCTCTACTTCACCCCAAACTGTATGTCCATTATGTTCTTCATGTTTGCTAAGCTTATTCATAAACTCTGGATATATCGGCACTTTAATTCACCAGATTTAATATTTGAGAGTAGAAGTATTAATGTTGTTATCTTTATGTTTAGATTATTTCTATGCGACGCCATTATTTTTTGAACATATAGATTAGATGATTCTACTGAAGAAATTTTGAATGGCCTCTGTGTTAAATGAATATATTAGAGCTATCTCCCTTGGATATGATAGGTCGCATTTCCAGCATCTTTCAGCATCTCTAATGTACTCGAGATAATTCTACTATTAGTAAGATAGCCCTATCGACTATTCCTTAGCAGCATCCGCCTCTAGAACTTCGTCCTGTTTGACTTCTAATAGTTTCTTGTCTTGTTTTGACATACTGCTCCGAATGCTCTTGAGAACAGAAATGTTTACCGAACCTCACTATACCTTTTCTTTTCTCTACTTGTTTACCACAAATCTCACAATACTTTTCGAACATTCAACTCACCTAAATCCATTAATATCAATTGAGAGACATTAATTTGGTTCTTGACAATTGTAAATAAAGAACGGTATAAAATTATTAAGTTAGCAAAGAACTTGAATAAAACGTCTTGAAGCAAACACCAATTGATAAACGTACGCGTATCGATTACATATCAAGTTGTAGGCTTGTCCTTCTCTCAAGTTAGTGCTTGCGATGCTACCAGCATGTGGAGATGGAAGTTGAGAAATGAGCTAAATGTGGAAGCAGGGATGTTTTCTAAAAACAGCTAGGAAAAAATGTTGGCCATTCGAATAAAAACAATAAATCAGAACACTTTCAATAACTTCTCTATCAGCCTCTCCTTCCACTCATTAATTTCTTCTTGAAAAATATCTTAAACGATTAAATTCAGTTCTTAATATAGGTGGTGCAACTCTATGGAAGCTTCTACCGCTATGCTTTTTGTTTTCACAGCTTTTCTGGCTGGACTATCCGCTACTATTCCACCCGGACCGATCTTCGCTATGGTGGTCGCCGAGTCTTCTAGACGCGGATTCGCTGCTGGCCTTTCCGTAGTTATCGGTCATGCGATCGTCGAAGTCTTTGTAGTATTTGCGCTCGCGCTCGGTCTGAGCGTATTCCTTGGATCACGCTTCGCAATTATCACCATCAGCATTATCGGCGGTCTAACGCTAATCTGGATGGCTTACAGGCTTGTTGGAGGAACCATTAAGAAGACCGAATCTAAGCCGGAGGTGGATGGAGAGGGTGTCAGGTACAGCCCCGCAATCTATGGATTGGTCGCTGCTGTGGCTAATCCTTACTTTATGTTATGGTGGATGACAGTTGGAGGTGCTTTCATCATTCAGGGTATAGAGCTTCTAGGCATAGTAGGCCCACTGGTGTTTCTGATCTGTCATTGGGCATCAGATTTTCCATGGTTCGGTTTCATCTCCTACTCTTTCAGTAAGGGAAGAAAGTTCCTCAGCGACAAGGCATATAGGACCATTATCATACTCTGCGGGGTCTTCCTTTTAGGACTCGGAGTGATGTTCGTAGTAGATGGATTGAAAATGGTTATAGGGTGAGTTTTTAGCCAATACGAGTATTGAATATCATAGGAGGCTGGATCATGGGATTCATGATTGTTGGAGCTATAATCCTCATAGTCTTGGGCATTGTAGCCATCTACGGAAATGTACGGATACAAAAACTTTTAGCGCGCGCT
>CAYFVN010000257.1:0-8460 GCA_964346575.1 uncultured Candidatus Bathyarchaeia archaeon | reverse complement strand
GTAATCTATTCACGGCATGAATAGGATCTAAACTCGTTTTAGAGACTATCAGGCCGGATATGCTAGTAGGTTCAATCTCAGCTGAGACATCGCCTGCTTCACGTAATAGATACCACATTTCATTACAAGCCTTTCTCTCGTTACGACGTGAAGTTGAAACTAGTAAATTAAAATCTTCTAACATGTTAACTCATTTATCCTTCATTTTAATTCCTAAACCCTCTTAGAAAATCCATTATAATACTTTCCGATATTGATCCCTTTCTGACAATTTTTAATGAGGAGTCTTTAAGGTCAATTATAGTGGACTGCTTCTTCAAGTAACTTTCTCCATCATCCAATATTACTTCCACCGCATCTCCTAACTCATCCTCTACCTCTGGTGCACTAAAACACGGAGGTCTTCCAGTTTTATTAGCGCTGGTTCCTATAAGAAACCCCCCACACAGTTCAATTAACTCCCTAGCTCGCGCATGTCCGGGAATACGTATCGCCAAACCTTCCTCTCCAAAAGTAACTAAATCTGGGACTGACGCCTTTCTTGATAGTATCAGTGTAAGTGCTCCAGGCCAGAACTTTTCTGCCAATGCTTTAGCCTTTGAATTTAAGTGTACAATTCTCTCTACAATCTCGAGCGAAGATACTAAGATTGGGAAGGGTTTTCTTCTACGTCCTTTAATAGTGATTAACCTTTGCAGCGCCCGTACATTAAACGGATCGCACCCCAATCCATATACAGTATCTGTAGGATAGGCGATTACGCCTCCATTTTTTATTAAACGGGCGGCGTACCTCATATTTTTCGGATTCATCCTACTTAATGCCAAGATAAACACTCTATTAGATAAATACACAATCTTACCATAATGTTTTTCTATTAATTATACTAGAACGTCTTGTAAAGAGGTTGGAGGCTTTACATGTTGAGTGAAGAAGGATTAGAGGAGGAGTGGGAGGAAGAAGAATTAGAAGAGGAAGAATGGTAAATACTAAACGTACAGTTTTTTAAAGTTAATTCCTTAAATCCTCTTAATTTTTAAGGTGTAAATTTTGGGTAGAATTGCAGTATTAAATAGCGAACGTTGTAAACCTAAAGATTGTACATTAGATTGTGTAAATTACTGTCCAATGGTGAAAAGCCGTGTAGAAGCAATAAAAATTGAAAATGCTCACGGTGCTCCCGTAATTGTGGAAAGTCTATGCTCCGGATGCGGTATATGCGTGAAAAAATGTCCATTCCATGCCATCGCGATCACCAATGTACCGGAGGAGCTTGAGAAGGATTGTGTACATCGTTACGGCCCTAATACTTTCAAACTATACAGATTACCTACTCCGCGAAGGGGCATTGTCACCGGGTTGGTAGGTAGAAATGGTATAGGAAAAACAACCGCTCTTCGCATATTATCGGGAAATTTAACACCTAATTTAGGCAATTGGGAATCACCTCCCTCATGGGGCACCATCATAAGACACTTTAGAGGGTCGACGCTTCAAAACTATTTCAAATATGCGAGCGAAAACAAGTTAGAAATAGTACTAAAACCTCAGAATTTAGCCGACCTTTTCATAGATATGTGTATCAAAGTTTCAGATATATTTGAAGATCTTAACAAGACATCCCTTTCAAATGAAGTAATAGAAGGCCTTAAGATAAGAGAGGTAATGGATAAGCGTCTAGATATGCTTAGTGGAGGAGAACTTCAAAGGATCGCTATAGGAGTATGCATATGTAAGGATGTAGACGTATACATATTTGATGAACCATCAAGCCATCTGGACGTTTATCAGAGAATAAATGTTGCAAAAATCCTCCACAAATTAGTCAATTACGATAAGATAGTCATAGTATCTGAGCATGATTTAGCTATGCTAGACTACCTGTCTGATCAGGCGTGCATAATATATGGTGAACCAGGAGTATTCGGAATAGTATCCAATGTTCATGGCGTTAGAAACGGGGTAAATATGTATTTAAAAGGATATGCACCTGATGAAAACATACGATTCAGACGTGAAGAGATAAAATTTCGTACATCAAGCCCTAGGGATCGAAAAATTGAAGCGCCTGTAATGAACTGGCCTCGAATGGAGTATTCCTATGACGGATTCTCACTAATAGCTGATGGTGGAGATATCCGATGTGGTGAAATAATTGTAGCCTTAGGACCGAATGGTATAGGAAAAACCACATTCATCAAATTAATTGCAAGATTAATGCCCACAACTTCAGGAAGGCCTCCACTTCAGTCATTTAAAGTTGCATATAAGCCGCAACAAATATATTCAAGATACGAAGGTAAGACAGCGGAACTATTCGAACAAATCGAAATCGCCCCCAATCTCCGAGATATAATTAAAGAAAAAATTCTTGAACCGCTAAGCCTAACCCATTTAATGGATAGAAAGGTATCACAGCTAAGCGGGGGGGAGCTTCAAAGGGTAGCAATCGCCGCGTGTATCATGCGGGATGCAGACATATACCTCTTAGACGAACCGAGTGCATATATCGATATAGAAGAGAGGTTGATGATTGCAAAGATTATTCGAGAGATCGTGGAGGAAAGCAAGAAATATGCGTTTGTTGCTGAACACGATTTAACAGTCGTCCATTTACTTGCGGATGCAGTAATGCTCTTCCGAGGAACTCCTGGAGTCAAAGGAGTAGCTGGACACCCCATCTCACTTGGTAAGGGTATGAATCAGTTCCTAAAAGAAATAGATGTAACTTTTAGAAAGGATCCAGAATCTGGGAGGCTTAGAGCTAATAAACCTGAAAGTAAGATGGATAGGTCTCAAAGGGAGAGTGGAGATTACTATTATACCGTTATTGAGCCTTAGGTGTGTCTAGCTGGAATTTATTTTTTCAAACTCCTCTAACTTTGCAGGTAGATAGTCATCAACTATAAATGTTAGTCCATACCTACTGAAGGCCTCCTGTTCAGCCTTCCTTTTAATTTTGAGGAAAGTATTGATCTCGCGTTTCCAGAGGGACTCCTTATACCTGGGATCTTTACCTAACTCATGAAGTCTTTTGATATCAAGATCTTTAAGAGGATCCGTGGGCAGCTTGTACTCTACTATGTCTGTAGCCCATACACCCATCCATTTAGCGTCTGGGGTATTGAGCTCTCTAACATGGGCAGCATTTGCAGATCCGCCTATTATAACCATGGCTATATGCATTCCCCAAGGATCGCCATCAGTGAGAATAATTACTGGCAGATCGAATTCTCTGTTAAGCCGTCTGATGAGAGATCGAGTCGCTCTTGGAGCCTGACCTGCCGTCTGGATTAATATTGCATTAAATCTTTCATGGACACGCTCCTCTACGAAACGTGTAAACAATGCGCCTTTCTCTATTGCTATTACCTTATCTGCTTTACACTCAACCAACTCCGCATTTGTTAAAGCAGGGCCTATCATGGCACCATCTGGATGACTGGTTAAATTTAGCCGTCTCCCTTCATAACCAGGCACCGTATATTCGATGGTTAAATCCCCCATTATTGCACTTCTCTCCTCAGGAAATACACTAAAGTCCTCCCTTGGGTGACCTATTAATGCCTCTAGATCCGTGAGTACGTTATCGCTTTCAGGTTGATCCTTGAAGTTCATGTTGTATGCCTGAGCCGAATAGAATACATCCCTGAGCGTGCTTGTCTTACCAAGCTTTGTAAGTTCCTTGACGAAATAAGATGCCCATATAAGTTGCGTCAACGGTCTTATATGTCTGATGTTCTTCGAACTGCGTCGAACTTTATGTTCTCCGAGAATATACTGCCTATGCTCCTCGCTGTAGAAGATGTTTGACGTGGATCGGCTGGGCAGCTCTACCCATGGAAAGTTGCCTTTTTCGATATGATCATAGATAGATAGTCCGATCTGTTTAAGATCTTGATCCACTCTCTTTTTTCTATCCTTTATCGACGGTCGCAAATTTAGACACCTTCTTTAAAAGTGGTTTTATATCTGGCTCTTTTTTTAGTTCAGAAAGCCTCGTGGAGAAATCTGCGAGTTTTGGAAGATATTTTATGAATATATTTAATCTTTTTCTCTCTAGTTCTATGTACTGCCTTTTAGAGAGAAACGTTGATAACTTTCTAGCTACCTCTCTTATGGCGCATAGTATTTCATGTTCTATTTCAGGTCTATCAGCTATGAACTCCTTTCCTACAGTTTTGTAGGGAACTTTAGTGCTACATAGATGAACTACAACTGCAACAGGCATTTCGAAGCTCACCTTGTATCTCCTCCAATCTATTAGATCATGGATCACTTTCCAAGATACGTCGCTAGCTTCATCGAATAATAATGGAATTTTATTGGCAAATCTAAGTAAGGTAATTTTATTATCGCGAGGTACACCTCCGCCGTACGCGATCCCCACCTCCACTATAAATGGGAAGCCAGAATAAGATGCTGGTGGTCTCTTGTGAACGGCTACAAATTCCGGTCTCAACTCTTTATTCATCCCCGTCTCTAAAAGTTCTTCTCCCAAAGGTGAGAGACATGAAGCGTCAGGAGGCAGAAACTGTTCAAATTTCTTCATAAAATTTACAAGCATTACTACCTCCTGAGACGATAACATATTGGGTTTTCTTTTGGGACCTAATCCGGAGTATTCGATAAAAGATCTTGCAGTTTTTCTTCCTATACGCTGGAAATTCTTCATCATAAATTCCTGTAAAGTATTGGCATTGGTTGAAGCAATCAATCTATTCATAGTCTCAACGTCTACTCCTCCCGGATGAGGTTTAGTTTCTTTAGGCGGCATAGGCATCTTAGCCGTAGCCCGATCATACCTGTAAATACGTCCTCTCGGATCTACAAATGTTATCTCTGCATAAGGTGCCACTATAGCTGTCTGTCGAAGATATTCAAGTATTTTGGGCATAGCTCTGAGATAGTCGCCTTCTGTAGAGAATTCCACTATAGCACCCTGCCATTTTTTAGTTTTCGACCTCACATTTTTTTCAATAATTATTGGCTTATTATGCTGTATATCCATAGTTAGAGAGTATTCATGGATCTTCTTATCTTCAATACCCGAAGAGACTATCCTGGTTATAGAGTGGGTAGTTATCTGCCCATAAAGTAAAGCCATCTTCACTCCTAGCCCGAAGGTTCCCCTCGTCTGTCTAAGACGATACTTTGACCCGAACAGAACTTGACCGAACGCCGATGGTATTACGTCTGGAGGAACTCCCAGGCCATTATCCTCAACTCTGACTTCATAAATTATTGGATACCTTTCGGCCTCAGATATTTGAGCTAACCTTATGTAAATATTTGGTTCAACTTTACATGTTTCGCATGCATCTAATGAGTTCTCCACTAACTCTCTAATGGTTGAATATAATGCTCTCGAAGGATTGGTGAATCCTGCTATGTCTCTATTTCTATAGAAGAAATCTGCGGGACTTATCTCTTGATATGCTTCCAAAGTCAAATTATAGAGACCTCCATCAACAGCCTACTTCCACAACTCGACTTTTGAACGCCTTTTTATCTCCCTTCTCTTGTTGCTAAGGAATCTGTATACTGTGGCATGGGACTTGCCCTCTATAAGCATTTTTATCACATCTCTAGCTATTACTATGTTTTCATAGTCACCTATTATAGATATAGTGTGGCCATATACCGATATATCCACTTTTGCAACTTCCTCGATAATCTTTCGAGTCTTACCTTCTTTGCCTATTATCCTACCTTTAACACGTTTTATGCTGCTTTCAGATCTCCCAAATAGACTTCTCAGGTCTATAACTTCAAAAACTACCTCCTCATTTGAAAGGAGTTTAAACGCCTTTCCTGGGGAGAATCCTCTCCCAATGGCTAAGATTACATCCCTAGCCCTCCAGATACTCGTCGGGTCTGAAGAACTTTCTATGGCCACCGTTCCTGTGGCACCATCCACCTTAAGAAATATCTTAAAGGACTTCTCGATTTGCCTTTTAACTTCTCCTCTACGACCTATTAGTACTCCTACACGCTCTCTAGGCATATTCAAAGAAAGTTTATTCATGATTTTTCATCACCCACTCGATGAGTTTTTCAATATCGCTAGTTCTCACTCCACGTTTCGAGAAGAAGTTCAAGTTTTCTAGATCTCTTCTCAGAAACGTATCAGCGGATGGATGTTCTCTGTGGACTGATTGAGAAAAGTCTATGAGTACTGGACGGTCTTTCCACATCATTATATTGTATTCGCTGAGGTCCGCATGTACCAACTCCGCTTTGTTGTAAAGTGTATTCACCATAGTCAGTACTTGATGATAAATCTCTTGTGCGCGCTTAAAATCCATATCAGAAAAAAACACATCTTTTAGTAGTGGAGCTGGTATACCTCCCTCTCCTATAAACTCCATTATTAGTATATTGCCGTTTACCGTTAAAGGTCTAGGAACTGTTAAACCCGCCTTAAAAGCGCGCATGAGATTTTTGTATTCTTTTTTAGCCCATAAATTTATTAATGAACGCGTATCCTTTTTTATTTTCGGAAATCTTGGGTCTCCACGAATGTAGTTCAGCATCCCCCTCTTAAACTCTGAGCTAACGGTAAGATATATTTTTACAGCAACCTCCTCACCGTTAGGCCCTTCTCCCCAATAAATTCTAGACTCTTTTCCAGCTTTAATAGATCCGTGAATCTTGGATAGTGATCCTTTATTAAGTAGTCGATATAAACGTAGAAGAGTAGGCCTGTCAAACACTTCCTCAAGCACTTCCCACTCTTCACTACGTTTACGTCTCATTAAACGTTCTACCGTATATCTGCGTTCCCTTAATGCAACTCTATCCTCAATTTTATCCATTCTTTTCTTACGCACTTAACCCTCTCCGTCTTCGGCAAACTTTTCAGTCTAAAAGTAAGCCAAATGCATACGCTTTCTTTCAGTATACCCCCATATTATACTGCCTCTTAATTTAATTAAAAGTCTCAATGTGCAACTACTATTACTAAACTCCCCCTTATCCAGACACGTCTCTTCATTTTATCGCGTATTCTTTATAATCCAGCACGTCTATCATTACACTTTTAATATAAATCTATGATAGACTAGTATTTCTAAGTGGTGTAATCTCCTATAGTACTTCTTAACTCAGCACCCTCTTTCTATCCATCTAAGCTGATCATGGCACGCGCTATACTCATCACTTCTACAAGTTATGGAAAAAGGTTTGATGAGAAATTAATCGTTGATTGACTTACATGTATAAAACGATTATAGTTTTAAGATCTGTACGTGAGGGATTCCAGATATTCTCGTAATTGCTCTGATATCTACAAGACCATATTCAACGGCTGCTTTCACTATAGTCTTTCCACTTAAGTTTGCTATATCTGCATTATTTATAAGTTCTATAGCCTTGTCCATAGTTATTCGATAACCTTTGTAAAAATTTTCATTTATTTCCAATTTGAGTTTACCTTCTCTGAATATTCTTCCTAATATCTCCTCGTCACATGCCGCTACGATTTTCTGTCCTTTAGATACAATTACTTTTACATATGTATAATCGTCTTTGCTCCTTCTTTCCATTTGGAGATTACCTGCTTAAACTACTATGGAAGCTTTAGCTCCGCACGCCTCGCATATCAAAAAATTAAACTTATCTTCTTTCACAACCCTGGTATCCGGGCTCTTACATATGGGACATGTTACATAACGTTTAGTATAGATATCGATCAGACGCTTAATAGTTACATAATCGAACTTTCCTTGAAAAGTAACCCTTGTATCCTCTATGCTTCCTGCCGTCGCCAACTCTCTAGACATGAATTTTAAAATATGTCTTGGATCTCTGTTCAACTTTGAGGAAATTTCCATAAAGTTAAGGATTAAGGTTTTGTATCCTATTCTTCGTGTAATAGGGTTAGGCAATTCAAAACGCAAGCTGCTTCTATCTCTTTTTGGAATATTCTTCAAGGCTCGATCCAATATAGCTGGATACTCATTTTCCAAAATACTGTCTCCATAAAATTAGAAAATAATATCTGAAATATAAATGTCGCCACTCAATGTCCGTAACCATTCAATGTTTGAAGATAGAAAAATTGAGGTCTGATTTATTAGGCTTCTTTTCTATGGAGTTAAGTTCATCTCTTGGATTTAGAAGAGTACTGTTACTTATAGAGAGGTCTATTACTTAATCTTAATGGCAGGGTAAGAGGTATAAATGGATATCCTTTGTTCAGTTCTTGTATCTCAGAAACCAGCTGTTTTATACTTTTACTTTCTATTTCTCCATTTCTTTTTCTGACTTGTAGCGTTCTTCCTTTAAGTTCCTTTTTTCCTACTACAACTATGTATGGGATCCAAGAAGTCTCAGCTTCTCTTATCCTTTTCGGTATGCTCAAATCTCTGTCATCCAAGTCGACTCTAGTTTGTGATTTTGTAAGGTATTCGCAAATTTCTAAAGCTTTATCGATATATTCGTGCGAAACAGGTAATA
>CAYFVN010000256.1:0-2328 GCA_964346575.1 uncultured Candidatus Bathyarchaeia archaeon | reverse complement strand
TTCATAGCAGCGGTATCTCCGATACCAGATGATCCCGTAATTTTACCTATGGGATTACTAAGATTTAACGTAATTAAGTTCTTTCTAGCCTACTTTACGGGCAAGATCTCCATAAGCCTTATCGGTGTTTATACGGCCTCACAACTCTCATCCTTGAAAATATTCGATCCCAAGATAACAATAATATCCGTTATCGCCTTGATGTTCATAATTGGATTTATCATCCATACAGATACGTTCAACGAGAAATATGCCTACTTACTATCATTTGCCTCGAATGTGAAGACTAGGCTACTACGGATTTTAGAAACCATTAAAAAATTGCTAAAAAAATAGGTATGCTGAAATAAGGCAAATATACTTAAGCAAAGAAGATTTTTGGATTGATCGGAGAGTAGAGAAATGAGCTCCTTCGAAGCTTTAAGCAAGTCTCTTACAGAGTCCTTGAAAAGACTTATCAAACTTCCTATAGTGGACGAGAGAGCAGTAAAAGAACTCGTAAAGGATTTACAGAGAACACTTCTAAGAGCCGATGTAAACTTAAATTTAGTTCTACAGATCTCGGAGAGGGTTCAGGAGAGAACTCTGAAAGAGAAACTACCACCAGGCATATCAAGGAGAGAGCATCTAATTAAGGTTCTCTACGAAGAGCTTATTAACATAATGGGCGAAAAAACCGAAAGAACTGAAATTCCAAATATATCACCCTATATCCTTATGCTCGTAGGCATACAGGGATCAGGTAAAACAACTACTTCGGTGAAGATAGCACGTTTCTACCAGAAAAGGGAACTTAGACCAGCAATAATATGCGCTGATACGTACCGACCTGGAGCTTATGAGCAATTAAGTCAACTTGCCCAAAAGATACATGTACCCGTTTATTGGAAAGCTGATAAATCTCCTGTGAAAATAGCTAAGGAGGGACTTCGAGAGTTTTCAACTCAGAAGTATAACCTTGTGATCATAGATACTGCAGGAAGGCATCGCGATGAGCATAAACTCATGGATGAGATGAAGAAGCTAGAGCGTGAAATAAAGCCTCACGAGGTTATACTTATTCTGGATGGAGCCATTGGTCAGCAGGCTTATGAACATGCGAGAGCCTTCAAAGAGGCTACAGAAATAGGTTCAATAATTATAGCTAAACTTGACGGATCCGCTAAGGGTGGAGGTGCCCTCTCGGCAGTTGCAGCCACAGGTGCTGCCTTGAAATTCATAGGTTTGGGAGAGGATATTGAAGATCTTGAGCCTTTCAACCCATCCAAATTTGTAAGTAGAATTTTAGGGATGGGTGACTTGGAAACTCTAATGCAGAAAGTTAGAGACGCTGAAATAAGTGTTTCAAAAACTAAAGCTAGAAAGATACTAGACGGTAAATTCACCCTCAGAGATCTGTACGAGAACATCGAATCCATGAAGAAGCTAGGACCATTAAGGAAGTTATGGAGCATGTTCCCCGGGGGAGTTAACATCCCAGAAGATCAGGTAATATCTGCTGAAAAAAGAATAGAAGAGTGGAGAGCTGTAATTCAATCCATGACGAACGAAGAAATTGAAAACCCCAAGATATTAAATTCATCTAGAATAAAGAGGATAGCTAAAGGCTCAGGTAAACCTGAACGCATCATCAGAGAACTGTTAAATCAATATTTTACGGCAAAGAAGATGATAAAAGGACTGAAGAGGAAAAGGAGCGCCTTAAAAGGCAAGTTCCCATTCCCTATATAATCCTTGACCTTCTATAGAAGAAAATACTAGCGAAAGATTTTTAGTACAGACTCGTATTGCCTATAGAAGTATAATTAGACCAAGTGAAGAACTTATGGTAAAGAGATCTAAAGGTTATCGATCGAGAACACGAAAGTTGCTCAGCAAAAAGCCTAGAGAAGCAGGTAAGATAGGCCTCAGCAGACTATTATACAACTACAAGCCAGAGGAAAAAGTGTGTATAGGAATAGACCCTAGCTTCCATAGGGGGATGCCTCATCGAAGATATCATGGTAGGATTGGAACCATAGTGGAACGGAGGGGTAGAAGTTACATAGTAGAAGTGACATCTAAAGAGAAGAAGAGAACATTAATAGTACGTCCAGAGCATATGAGACCTCTTAAGGTGGGTGTGTGATGCCAAGGAAGATCATTAATGTGGAGGATATCACTATCGCCGAGGCTAAGAAATTGATGGATAAAACCGGAAAAGAGGTAAGCGAATTTCAGAGGCGAACCTATGATTATACTATCAAATTTGCAAAATTGGATGCTAAAACCGCCAAAAGCCTTGTGACAAAACTTGAAAAGAAGTTTGGACTATCTAAGAAAGAGGCG
>CAYFVN010000255.1:0-5841 GCA_964346575.1 uncultured Candidatus Bathyarchaeia archaeon | reverse complement strand
AAAAACTCATAAGCCACTAAGACATAAAGACAATAAGATATTGAAATTATCAAAAATTTATTTAAAGTATAAAAAATTTCTTTTACTGATCCCATCGAGTTTATTCTTCTTCCTCGTCGTTCCGATTTTAACGTTCTTCGTAGGTAAATGGATGGATTCTATAATCGGAGTATTTACTTTTCATTCATACAAGCTGGTTTATTTTACGAGTCTAGTTGTAATGACGATGGGGATCGCAATTGTTATTCAGTCTATCCGTATGCTGCTCATTCTTGGATTTGGTGTACCTTTGGGCGATCTTTACCCTTCAGCACAATCCACCGGTCTTCTAAACTCCGGTATATATAGATATACTAGAAATCCAATGTTACTCGGATATATTATATTCCTCTGTGGATTTGGCACATTATTTCGATCCATCAGTATAGCCCTCATATTGCCTACAATTTATACGGCAATCTGGATAGTCTGGATTAAAAGATTTGAGGAGCCAGGGTTGGAGAGAAGATTTGGTGAAGTGTATCGTCAGTACAGGGATAATACGCCATTTCTTATACCTAAATTAAAAAAGCGAGACTAGCCAAAGTAAGGTACATAATGCTGCACGACGCTTAATTTTTACTCTAATCATCCTTGTCGAAAAGGTAACTATCATTTTTTGAGAAGTTGATAAAGTACGGTGGAGATATTAAGGAGGACACAATTTATAAAATATAGAAAATAAATTTTTTAGAAAGGGCGGATAAGCATATTGTAGGTGTGTTCTTTGTCGATTGTTAAATTGCCCAGGATGAAGGATCGGGAGATTGAGAAACTTATTCGAGAGCAAATGATTTGTCGGATCGCTTTCAAAGGAGATGATTACCCATATATTGCGCCTTTTCAGTACGTTTTCATTGATGGATCTCTCTATTTCCATTTCACCGACTACGGGAGAAAAATGTGGTTGATCGAGAGGGACAATCGAGTCTGCGTCGAGATTGAAAGTTACAAGCCAGACCTTAGCGAATACAAGTTCATCGTCTTAAGAGGTTCCTTAAAGGTTGTGACAGATCCTAAGGAAAGGGAGAAGGTTATTGGAAGAATGGCGGCTGAAGGGCAACAAAAACTATCGAATAACTTTCTAGCTGCGCATGGCTTCAACAAAGAGGAGGGATGGTCTTCATTTATTCCTGAAAAACCGATGGTCATAGTGAAACTCGAAGATGTGAATGAGATATTAGGACTCAGTTCTCCTCAATGATATCATCTAACAAGTTACAACGTACGCGCACGAGGTAATACATTCACTTATAGCGTGCGCTAACAACTTTTAAGAGCCAAAAACACGTGATTAAGGGACGGGATCATATTAAAATGATTAGTGTGCACTACAATTTTGTAAGTTTGACTCATCTCTTCGGATAAATTTAAGTCAAGAGTTGCCGTAAGTTGATGCTTGGTTTTATTTTGACGTCTATATAGTTAGTAAATAGAAATGAGATTAGTACGGATTAATTATGGAAATTAGACAGTTTATTGGCAGGATTAAAGCCCTGAACGGGGGCACCATAAAAAATGGAAAGTATGTACTTTTATGGATGCAGTCGTCGCAGAGAGTCGAGTACAATCATGCTTTAGAGTATTCTATTTTGAAAGCCAATGAGTTGAATAAACCGATTATTGTGTTTTTCGGATTGACTGATGGTTATCCGGAAGCGAACGAGAGGCATTATCACTTTATGTTGGAGGGACTGAACGAGATCCGATCATCTCTTGAAGATAGAGGCATTCAAATGGTTATTCGGCATAAATCACCGGAACTCGTCGTGACCGAGTTATCGAAAAAATCATCTATAGTTGTGGTGGATAGAGGGTATCTGGAGATTGAGAGAAGATGGCGAGAATACGCGGCAAAGCGTATAGACGTCCCCTTCATCCAAGTGGAGAGCAATGTAGTGGTTCCAGTTGAAGAGGCTTCGATGAAAGAAGAATACTCGGCAGCTACTTTCAGACCAAAGATAAACAGGAAACTATCTGATTACCTCGTTCCAATTGTAGAGAATAATGTCGAAGTAGATTATCTGGAAATGGATTTCAAATCCATCGATATCACAAATATCGAGAAGACGCTGTCCGATCTTAATATTGATCGAAGCGTGAAAAAAGTTGTTGGATTCAAAGGTGGAACTTGTGAGGCTAAAGAACGTCTTAAGGATTTCTTGAAGAATAAATTGGATCTATATCCGGATCTCAGAAACGATCCCAATTTCGATTACACATCAAATTTAAGTCCGTATCTACACTTCGGCCAGATCTCACCTCTCCATATTGCATTGAAAGTCTCAGAAACGGATAGCCCGGGAAAAGCCGCCTATCTCGAGGAACTCATTGTAAGGAGAGAGTTAAGTATGAACTTCGTGTTCTACAATCGAAGCTACGGGTCTTTCAATGGGCTTCCTGAATGGGCGAAAAAGACGTTGAAGTCACATGAAGGAGATCCTAGAGAATACGTCTATGAACAGGTCGAATTGGAGAATGCGGAAACGCATGACCCGTACTGGAATGCCGCTCAGAAGGAGATGACGTTGAATGGGAAGATGCACGGTTACATGAGAATGTACTGGGGGAAAAAGATCATCGAGTGGAGCAGAACCCCTGAAGAAGCTTTTAAAACCGCACTTAACCTGAACAACAAGTATGAACTGGACGGTAGAGACGCAAACGGATTTACCGGTGTAGCATGGTGATTTGGAAAGCATGATCGTCCATGGAAAGAGCGACGTATTTTCGGTACAGTAAGATATATGAATGCAGATGGACTGAAGAGAAAATTTGACGCAGATTTATACGTAGAAAAAATTGGGCTTTCTTGAATGATATTTGTTTAGTATTTATCTTTTAATCATGTCAATGTCTAGTCTTCGATCTCGGCAAGGGGGGCACTCCTTTTGACCGACCTGATCCCCTTCATACAGGCGGCTTTACTCGTATACGCCTCACCTACAAGGATGATCTCGTTGTTGGGCGCTTTCAACCTGAACCGGAACTGTCCACTAGCGTCCTTATACATTTCGAATCTAGCCTTGCGAGCCGTCCTTTCCTCTAGGCCTTCCGCCGATTCCTCGATAGACTTGAACCATTTCGACGCGGATTTAGCGATTACGTCTTTGAATCCCTTGCTTATGGCTATGCAAAGTCCGAGTGCGATCCCTATGGCCGCTCCCCAGGCCAAGGCGTTTGCGAAGATGTACAATATCTCAACGTCTATCTTCATTAGAGTCAAGGACACGATTAAGACTATAAAGTACAAGAAGAGTCTGAGGCCCGTTACGAGGATATGGGAGTACTCCATCTTTGCCTCCGAGCCTATCAAACTTAGGTTATCCGCTATCCAATCTATCAATATAAAACCGAAGATGAGAACGAACACTCCAACTATGAAGTTTGGCAGATAACCTACGACAGTCATCATAAACTCGCTGAGAATCCTTATTTCAAGGATGTCTATCGCAGCGAAGACCGCGATCAAATAGAAAAATGATCGCACTAAAAGGTCGAAGAGCCTTACGACGGTAACACCTGACTTCTCTATCGTCCTCCCGAATACAGTTTTTCTGATGTAGTCGTCCACGCCTGCCTTATCCAAGATCGTCGACACACCTTTACCTATGATGCGCCCAGCTATCCAACCGATGATGAGAACAACGATCGCACCCGCAACCTTAGGTAAAAATTCAATTAAAGAGCTAAAAATATTATTTAAAGCCACAGCCTTTGTCCCTCCACATCCATTAATATGTTCTATAATACTTATAAAAACGCATAAAAAAGTAACTGAGATCTTGTTTTACGGGCTGTATGATAAGGAGTTTGCAGTCGAGAATTACGAGCTGTCTCCCTCGAAATTTGAAGGTTGCAACGAGTCTGTATAGTTTTTAAAATGCTTTAGGCACCTTGTAAGGGTAGGTGGAGTAACGTGGTTGAATTTGGGATAAACGGTTGGTGTTGGGCATATCCATTCCACGATGAGAAACAGTTCACCCTTGCCATCTCTAGCGCTAAAAGGATAGGGTACGATGGGATAGAGACTCCGGTTGAGGATCAGAACAAGCTAAAGGTAAGTAAGCTTAAGGGTTGTCTGACGAAGTACGATATGAGGGCGACCGGCATAACTGCGCCCACTCCGGATCTGCTGAGCTCAGATAGGAGGATCAGGGATGAGGCGAAGGGAATATTTAAACGTAATATTGAGATAGCGAACGAATTGGATGAAGAGTATTTAGTCACGGTCCCCAGTAAAGTTGGAAAGGTAACTCCAGAACTATCTTCAGAAGAGGAGAAAACAATAATCATGGAGACCCTGAGGGAACTCGGCGACCACGCAGAGGAGAATGGCATATACCTGGTAATCGAACCGTTAAACAGATTCGAAACGTACCTCGTCAACACCGTCGATCAGGCACTAACTTTAGTAAAAGATGTCGCCCATCCCAACGTGAAGATCATGATCGACACGTTCCACATGAACATTGAAGAGAATAGCTTTGAAGACGCCATCAGAGCCGGAGGAGAATCGATATACCACGTCCACGCAAATGAGAATAATCGAGGAGCTCCCGGGACGGGTCATATACCCTTCAAAGAGATACTTAGAACACTGAAGGATATCGGATACCGGAGATGGCTCGTCATCCAAACGTTCAACCCAGCAAAGAAATCTGAAGTACTTAAAGCGGGACATTACCCACGGCTTACATGGAGGGCTCTCGCGGTGGATCAAGATACTTTGGCAAGGGAAGGGTTGAGACACTTAAAGCAGACATGGAGTGAAGTCTAGAAGAAAACTATGTCAAAATCCAGAGAGGCGTTGTTTTTGCTGGTTAAGAGTTCAATCCTCCTCTCGGAGGCTAGAAAGGGAGGGTATGCTGTTGGAGCATTCAACGTTTATAGCGGTGAGTTCATCCAAGCGGTCGCGGAGGCGGCTCTCGAGGAGAAGTCTCCAGCCATTATACAGGCGACGTGGGATGTAATAGAACGTCTAGGAGTAGACTATGTCGTTAAAGTTGTGGAAGCGGTTGCTTTGAATAAACCGGTTCAGATAGCGCTCCATCTGGATCACGGCCATAACCTAATCCAAGTTTTACAGTGCATCAGGGCGGGTTTTACAAGCGTAATGTACGACGGGTCTGGGCTGACATTCGAAGAGAATATTTCATCCACCGAGGAGATATGCCGGATAGTTCATGGTTTAGACGTTTCTATGGAGGCGCAGGTGGGTCATATAAAATCCTCAAAGGAGAAAATTGGCGGCGGAGAGATGTATGCTGGCCTAACGAATCCAGCTGACGCAAAAAGGTTCGTAGATGCGACGGGGATTGACGCGATCTCCATCTCGGTTGGGAACGTGCATGGAAAGCTGGATGGCAAAGCCGAGCTGAGAATGGATCTGATCGAGGAGATAGGTAGGCTGGTCGATTCGCCTCTGGTTTTACACGGAGGAACGGGGATCCCCGATGAGGATGTGAAGGAGGCGGTGAAGTTAGGGGTGTCGAAGATTAACATTGGAACAGTCGTTAGGAACGCCTTCAAAACTGAGTTGAGAAACTCGTTGACCGGTGATACGAGTATTCACGTGAATAATCTACTTCTCAACTCGAAGAAGGCTATGAAGGAAGTAATCAAGGAGAAGATTAGGCTTTTCGGATCCTCCGAAAAGACGCGATAACGAACTAAAGTATTTTATCCTTTGACCGCTCCCGCAGTCAGGCCGCGGATGAGGTGTTTCTCGGTGAAGACGAATAGGATGAGTATCGGTATATCCATCAAGACTCCCGTAGCCATCAGTTTTCCCCACGCCAC
>CAYFVN010000254.1:0-9363 GCA_964346575.1 uncultured Candidatus Bathyarchaeia archaeon | reverse complement strand
TGTGTGCAGTAAATATATGTTACATATATGCATCATATATGAACGATTTATGCTCCGTACTATAAATATCCGCGTATAAACTTAACTAACAAGTGATCGGAACTGTAGAAGCATACTTTAAATAAAGATATGATATTTAATGTTATAAGGTAACGACTTTAGTTGTTACCTTTCAATTTCAATATTGACGGTTTCAATTATGGTATATGAAAGACTTTCTCTCAAATACAGAGCCGTGAAGGCTAGTACATTAACGTTTGCTCCTAGAGGGTGGTTCTCAGTTAGGGATTATCTGTCCCGCAATGCTGAGGATGTGGACATTAAATTTGTGGGGGAGGGAAGAGTTCTAGAGATAGTTGAGGACAAGTTACCCAGTGAGAAAACCCTAGCCATGCGACTCCTTCGATACCATAGACAAAGACTTCTGGATAGGAGGAGGGAGGGACACAAATTTCTCTACAAGGTCACAGAGAAGGGACGACGTAGGGGGCTCTTCTTGAAGAGACACTACACGTCCATATATGAAATTGTTCCTCATTTACATGCCAAGAAACCTAGACGCCGAACATCCACCTTAAAAACGGATTTTATCAATGTACGTGAGACACTCCCTATCTTAAGAACTCCTCCGACTGGAGAAGATAGGCGGAAGACGATAACGGATGTTTTGGAAAGAATTGGAGGGGGGACGTTGTTATGCCCTTACTGTACGCAGCCTATCTCTGGACGCGGAGAACAGATCTGCCCCCACTGCCGTCGTTCGGTAGATTTGTAAGCCAGCTCATGGATTCATGGGATAGTTTGGGTGGAGTTATTGAGGATAAGGTTTGAGCCTTACGGAGTAGAAGGGTCTTTTGAGGAGAGTTTAACCATCAAAGATGCTGCGAAACGTCTTGGAGTTGATTTGGAGTCAATATGTGGCGGGAGGGGCATATGCGGAAAATGTAGGGTCTCGGTAAGATCCAGTAAGGGATCGCTTCCCAAGGCCTCTCCTGCTGAGGAGAGGGTGCTCTCTGGGAGTGAACTTGATAAGGGTGTGCGTTTGGCGTGCGTTTTAAAACCCAAAGGAGACGTCGTGATTGAGGTTCCCCTCTGGAGTAGGAGGAGCTCACAGAGCCTTCAAGTTGAAGGTTTGGAGGTCCGTTTACCGCTCAAACCACTCGTGAGCAAGATTTACTTGAAGTTGCCTCAAGCCTCCCTTCATGATCAGGCTTCAGACGATGATAGGCTCCTAGAGGGATTGAGGGGCCCCTTAGGAGACGTCCCTATTAGCGTATCTCCATACGCTCTTAGTAGGTTGTCAGAGGCCGCAAGGGAGGGCGGCTGGAACGTGACCGCCTTGCTATGGAATAGATCCGAGGTAATCGACGTCGAGCCTGGTGACACGACCGACACCCTCTACGGCGCAGCCGTGGATCTGGGAAGCTCGAAGATAGCTTATTATCTCGTGGATTTGAAGACCGGCGAGGTAGCTCATACGAGTTCGCTTGTGAATCCTCAAAGGGAGTACGGAGAGGATGTAATGACCCGTATGACCTACGCCAATAGAGGTAGACGAGAGCACAAGAAGCTCAATAGAGCGGCTGTTGAGGCTCTGAATAAGTTGACCAAAAAAGCTTGTAGGGCTCAGGGGATCCAGTTAAGCCACGTCTATGAAATGGTTGTGGTAGGCAACACAGTCATGCACCACTTCCTCCACGGATTCTCGACGAGATACCTCTCCTTAAGCCCCTACGTGCAGGCCGTGAGAAAACCCCTGACGGTCTACGCCGGACAGTTAGGGTTGAAGATTAATCCCGGAGGTAAATTCCATACACTCCCAACGATAAGGAGCTTTGTAGGGGCGGATAACGTGGCCGTATGCCTCTCGACCAGGATATTTGAGTCCGAGAATCCGACCCTAATATTGGATATAGGAACCAACACCGAGTTGGACTTCGGATCCAAAGAGCTCGGCGTGTATGCTACAAGTACCCCCTCGGGACCCGCCTTCGAGGGATGGGCCACCAAGTGGGGTATGACGGCAACTGAAGGCGCAATAGATAGGATATCCATAGAACCGAATACCTTCGAAGTAACCTATAGGACGGTGGGAGGTGAAACCCCCATCGGGATATGTGGTTCGGGATTCGTGGACGCTCTAGCCGAGTTGATGAAATCGGGTTTGATAGGGCCTAGGCCGGGGTTCGTCTCGGAAGCGGATTCCGAAAGGCTTAGAGGAGGAGAGCGAGGCATGGAGTTCGTCTTGGCATGGAAGGGTGAAACCGATGTAGGTGAAGACATAGTAATTACCCAGGAGGATGTGAGTGAGCTTGTAAAGGCCAAGGCAGCTATCCACGCCGCAATTACACTCCTGCTCGATCATGTAAATTTAGAGGAGCGTAGTGTCAGCAAGCTACTTCTAGCAGGGGCCTTCGGTACGTATATGGATGCGGAAAGCGCCTGCAACGTAGGGTTGCTCCCCGAACTCGACTTGGAAACGATCATCCCGATCGGTAATGCAGCTGGGACAGGGGCCAAGATGGCCTTGATCAACCGAGACGAGAGATCGAAGGCCGATGAGATATCCAGAAAGGTGAAGTTTGTTGAACTTGCCACCCATCCAAGGTTCGTGGAAGAGTACGTAAATAGTATGTATCTGCCCCATAAAGATTTGAACAGATATCCACGCACCTTAGAAGTCGTAAATAAGTCAGCACGTTACAAGGAACGGTTGAAACGCCGATCAAAGATAGATTGAAAACCTACTTAAACGCGACACACTCGAGTTTATGTTCGAAAGCGCGCTATAGTAACAGCGATTTACTATTACCATGACCGTTGGGATTGGAGACTTCTTAAATCCTTGCTATCCCACTCGATAATCGGAATTATCATTTGAAGCTTGATTCAAGGAAGAGTCACAGACGCCTTGTTGAAACAGTTTATGGGCGTGCGGGCTATCGCCTTCGTTTTAACCCAGTTTATACGCGTTAGATTAACCGATTAAGACTCGCCTTATAGCCCTCAAACATAGCATAATCATGTCACATATAACGCGCTCTAAAACGATTAGAAACTGTGTCCTGCGGGCGTCTTCATCGTATTTTACCTCTTGCAAGCGACGCGAATACTCCCACAAAACAGAGGATCGCAAAGACTACGAAGGATACCTTCGTACCTGCTAAAAAAAGCGGATAGTATTCGGTTGTGATTTGGATATTCCCTATATATACCGCAAATATCAGAGTGGCGATTCCCATGCTGAGGGTCTGGCCGATCAACCTCATGGTCCCGAGCGTCGCAGAGGCGACTCCGTAAAATTTCTTTTCCACAGAGCTCATGACCGCGTTCGCATTGGGGGATGAGAAGAGGGCGAAACCGAAGCCGAGGAGGATCAAAATGGCCACGATAAACTTCTGAGTCGTCCTTTCATTTAGAAGAGTGAGGAGGAAGAGCCCTAGAGCCGTCAAAGCCATGCCGGTTGAAGCGACCATCCGCGGTTCGACTCTGTCTGAAAGCCTACCGGCGAACGGTGAAAGAATAGCCTGCACGATTGGTTGGGATACAAGGATCAAGCCCGCATTCTGTGGGGTTAATCCCTTTATGTACTGTAGGTAAAGGCTTAAGAGGAAACCTACGGCGAATGTTGAGCTGTAACTGATCAACGCCGCTAGATTTGAGAAAGCGAATACCGGTTTTTTCCTGAAGAGATTTACGTTCAAGACAGGGCTTTCCATCCTCGCCTCCAATTTAATGAATGCGAAAACACCTATGGTGCCCAATAGAATTAGGCATGCACCGGGCAATGCCGGAAGTAAGGAGAAGCCGTAAATTACCGCCATAAGGGTGAGGCCGTAGATTATCGAGCCAGGGAGGTCGAAGCTTTCACCTCTTGCCTCAGCCCATTCTCCTTTCAACCTCAAGAGTACAAGACCGAATATTATCAATCCTAGAGGTACATTCGAGAGGAAAATGCTCCTCCAGCCAAAGTTCTGCGTTAGAAACCCGCCGAGAAACGGTCCCAGAGAGAGACCCAAATAGACCGCGGCTACGTTTATCCCCAAAGCCTTACCTCTCTTTTTGCTTGGAAATACAGAGGTTAGAATTGCCACACCGGTACCGAATACCATCGCGCTCCCTATTCCCTGCAAGACTCGGAAGGAGATAAGCGATAAAGTGGAAGCTGAAGATGCGGATAGAAGAGATGAAACAGTATAGACGAATATTCCATATGTGAAAATCCGCTTCCTTCCATATATGTCGGCTATCCTACCGGAGGGTACGAGGAAGATTGCAGCAGCTAAAAGATATGATGTGGCAACCCAACTCAGTAAAACCGCATCCATCTTAAACTCTTTACCGATAGAGGGAAGCGCGATTATAACCGAGGAACCCATAAAAGGAATGAGAAAGGAGGTTAACACAGCGACCAGCAAAGCAGGTCTTCTATCCACGACGTTCTTCATGTCCATCTTTCCAGCTACTTGCAGAGTTAAATATGTCGGTTTTATTGACTGAGTCTCGCTTTTCTCGGATTTGCTCTATACCTTGAATAGAGCTACTGTTTTAGCTAGATCCCTCTGCCAATTAATAATAAGATGAACCTCAGCGACCTCAGGCCCGGGCGCTGTAGATACATTTACTCATTGAAAAATTAGGGCCTGGGCCATCTGAATGTGGTAAAAAAAGGTCGACCGCTTGAACCTAAATTTAATTTGGATGATACAACGGCAATGTTATTCGATACAAGTAACATGCGGTTTTTATCAAATGTTAAACTAGCGCGCTTTCTTTAAAATATTCACACTTTAGGAGATTAGGTTGTTTACCTTCAGCTCCTCTTCCAGTTTATTTACGGCTGTGTGGACGGCTGTCTCGCTCCTGGCTCCAGCACATACAACCTTCCCCCCCGCGAATATTAGGAATGTAAGCGGGGGATCCTCCATACGGTATATTAGGCCTGGGAACTGTTCTGGGTCGTATACTACTCGTGGTAGGATATAGGCGGAATCTTCTAGATCTATGCTTCCACCCAGGTCTGCAGACGCCACGACATTCTGAACCTTTATCTCGGGTTCACCTTCTATGACCACTCCTCTCAGGCGAAGTTCATCGATTATCTTTTTTAAAATTCTCTTGGCCTGTCTCTCAGATTTTAATCCAACGCATATTATCTTGCCTGAGCTGAATATTAGGGCGGTTGCCCTAGGCTTCCTCACATGGTATATTATGCCTGGAAAATGGTTTGGGTCGTGTCTACCCTCTGGTAAGGCTCTTGCGATTACATCTAGGGTGAGCGTATGTTTTAGAGTTGCAGATGCTACCACGTTCTCTATTTGTACGTTCGCCCTTAGGAGTTGTAAAGTCACTCACGTTCACCTTCTCTTCTAAGTTAGATGAGGATGTATATAAGTGTTTCCATGTGTTACATAAATACAATTACGATACAGTTGATTTCACACCCTTTTTATCGAGAGCGATGCTGCAACACCGAGGATAAGCAGAAGTGAAGTAGAGGCAAAAAAACTGAAATTATCCCAGAGGATGCCCATAATCACAGGAGCTTGTGACGACATCAAGTAGCCCGTACTAAAGAAGATCCCTAAAGATAATCCATGAAACTTCTCCGGCGCATTGTCCGTAAAAAGACTGAAAAATGGAGGCCATATGGAATCCCTTATGAAGCCTGCAAATACCATAATGACGGCTATGAAGTAAAAACTGCTTACGAAAAAGGGGATGAAAAGTAGAACGCCCGATGCCATAGAGAGAAACATTATCATCCTCCTCTTGGAATATGTATCCGAGAGGTAACCTCCGGCATATTGGCCAAATATCCCGGCTCCAAAGAATATGGAGAATAATATCCCTATATAGTAGGGAGGATACCCTATCGAATCAAGCCTTATCGGAAAGAAAACTGCCATGCCTCTTGAAGCCATCGTTATAAAACCCATAGAGAGAGCGATCATCATCAGGCTTCGATTCATCGTCAAGTTTAACCTCGACTTTTTCACCCTCTTCAAAGGCTCCGCGACGAATATGAAAAATAGTAGCGATATCGCAAGGCTAAAGAATGGAAATATCACGAATACGATCCTCCAACCGAAATAATACGCCAAAATTCCAGATACGAGTGGAAAAAGGCACATCCCTATGTTCCCTCCAGCTCCATGTATCCCGAGGGCTCTTCCCTTTCTATCATCCTTAAATATCTCAGCGATCGTTGAGACTCCCACAGGATGATAGACACTAGCTCCTAAGCCTACTATTAGATTGAAAAATATCAGTTCGCCGTATGATGCAGATATTGAAATTCCATATAAACCGACGGAAAGAAGACAAAGCCCTGAAGATATGAATTTTTTCCTTTTTCCGGTTAAATCTGAGAGATATCCCATAAACATCTGGCCGAATCCGAGGGTAACTATCATAGAACCTCCGAGGACCCCTATTTGAGAGTATGATAAATTGAAGTCAACGGCTATTAGTGGTAGGAGGATGGGGAGAACGAACTCGATCCCATCGTTCACCATATGAGCAAAAAAGCTTAAAAACATCACTTTCCCGGGATCAGTCATTCCCATAAACTATCCGGTCCCTCATTTTAGCGCGCGCCCAGTAAGATGTACCCCTTCATGTTGTTGGATACCTTTGACTTTTTCTTTGAATTCTGAGAGCTCCAAGAGGCTCACATCGTATCCTGCAAATGTAAGGTCGGCAGCCATGATGTGACCAATGTCTCCAGCTCCGAAAACAGCAATCTTAGGTTTCAAGTTTTAATTCGAATCAGAAAGTCACTGATGAACTTATAAGCCTTTGTACATGCTCTTATTGGATACTGAGAATTCAAACCCGAATATGATCGTCCACCCTATTTTTCCCCTCTATACGGAAATCCGCCGTAAAAATAGTGAATCTTATATATCATGATTGTTCATCGAACTATGATTTTAATGAGAGAGTTCATAGAAGCCCCGAGAAAAATATACGTAGAGGCAAAATCAGAAGACCGGTTGATCGAAGATAAGACGGTCGAACAGATCAGACAGATGGCTTTAAAACAGAGAGGCGTTATAGAGACTCAGCTCGGCTCTATCGTAGCCTACTCCGACCCCACGTCTAGATCCGCAATGCATACAAAAGATAGTATTGACTACGAATTTGGAGATGAGGAAAGACAATTGGCCGAACAAGCTATAGAGATTATGGCAGATCATAGAGTCGTCTCCGTAGACGCTGTAGTTGGAGAGTACTATCAAAATATTACGGCGAGGTTCCTGATACCCGAACAATATTGCCAGATAGCTTATGGTATTAAATTGTTGTTCGCTGAACCTAGAGAGAATAGAGTGGTCGAGGAGCCGACGTATTATTTTTCATTTTTTACTGACGATGCATTCGAACGTAATAAGAGAATTAGAGATGTTCGAAAAAAAGATGTAGCCATACGGCAGTGGATGGGAGAGAAGCTGGGTGAACAAACTGAAATCCTCCGCAACACGACATATTTAGGAGAAGCAAAGAAGGGCGTGTTTAAATTCGAGAATTGGAGGGTGAAGAAGATTGATGGGGAAGGAATATTTCTGCATGCGGGATGCAGGAGGGATAGACTGTGGATTTACAATGACGCTACTGAAAATTTCGAATTGACCAAGAAGGTGACGGCTGTTGCGGGGTTAACCGCAACAGGAAAAACCACTACACTCTGTAGAAAATTGGCCAGACACCCCAAAGAGACGTTTGAAATGATCGGGGATGACGGTGGAACATTCTTCTTTAATGGAGGATTTTTGGCATTTGAAAGGAATGGGATCTATGTTAAAACCGAGGAATTGGGGAGAAAAGAGCAGCCTGAAATCTATAAAGCGGTGAACTCCCGTGACGCTTATATAGAAAATGTTAGTGTTAGAAAGTATCCATATATACCTGATTTTCATGACACGCACATAACGAGGAATGGGAGATCTATAGTTTTAAGAAGTAATCTGGGAATTGCTAGTGATGGAATACGGACCGATGATATAGATCACATAATCATACTTACGAGAAATCCCTTGATGAACGCAGTTTCACGACTTACTAGAGAACAAGCGGTTATGCAATTCATCTACGGAGAATCTATAGAGACTTCGGGTGGGGTTGAAGCGGAGGAGGGAAAGTTCAAACGCATCTTCTTTCTAGACCCTTTTGTGGTAGGGGATAGATTGGAACATGCAATGATATTCTACGACTATCTGAAAAAAAACGAGCATATCACCTACTTCCTTTCAAATACAGGATATTTAGGTCCGCGCGAGAACCGGATTGATATAACATTAAGAGACTCGTTAGCTGTTTACAACGATATCCTTCGAAACCAGATGAGATTCAGCGATGTACAGGATTTCCTGGGATACTACTATCCGATTAGATGTGACAGGGCGAATTTGAGTCGATTAGTCGCTTTTGAAAGATATGACGATAAAGAACTGTTAAAGAAGAAGGTAAAACAATTTTTAAACGGAAGGAATGAGGATCTTCGAGATTTTGAAAAGAAATGGGGTAAAATAGACGATGCGATAAGAGATTCCTTGAAACACGAATTTTCAGAAGAAGATTTCGATACTACATTAAAAGACATAAATTATGAAGTGGAAGAATAGAACGATCCAAAGTTTCCTAGCCGAGCACCCACCGCTCACTACCTTCGATAAGGTTTAAATTTCTAAAAGAGTCTAAAAGGACGGAGTAAGAAGATGAAGGCGCGGACTCTAGTGGGTGGAATAGTACTTATCCTAGGATTCTTAATGTATCAAACTGGTATCGCGGTAGCGTTGGAAAAAAACCCGAATATATTTAAATTTATAAAATACATGACGTCGCCCCTTCGTATCAATTTAGAAGCCGATATATTCGTAATTACCGTTGGGTACTTTGGCGGGATCATCGCCATACTCGGTCTGTTGATATGCATTTCAAGCTTAATAGAAAAAAAAGCAAGCTTAAAAACTCGAACCGCAGAAAAAAGTGAGAATAAAAATCTAGAACCGGAAGTCCAAAACGCCATAGAAAAGGTTCTCAAGTCGTCTTAACCAGGTCTGAAACATGAATATTGCGACAAATATAGATGATACTAAAGGTTAAATATAGGGCTTTTAAAAATCCCGTCTATGAAACTGAGTAAGAGTCCATGGGCGGCTCTTTTTCCTTGCCCCGTCGTCCTCGTCACTTGTATAGACCCCAACGGAAAACCTAACATAATCACTTTAGCATGGGTGGGAGTAGCCTGTTCCAAACCACCCACGTTGAGTCTGGGAATCCGCCCTCAAAGGTATTCCTACAAGCTCATCGAAGATTGCAAAGAGTTCGTTGTGAATATACCATCCAAAGAGATTTTGA
>CAYFVN010000253.1:0-3140 GCA_964346575.1 uncultured Candidatus Bathyarchaeia archaeon | reverse complement strand
GAATTTTTCATCTTGATTTTTCGGTAATTCAACTTTTCAACTGATTTCACTTATTAGCGTGCGTAAAGGACATATAGGCTTTCAGTTTATTTCCAACAGGATATAATAAGCGAATGATGGTTTCTTTATGACAACAATACTCACTCTTTGAATCATCTAAAAGCAAGGCTGTCAGTAGATTGAAACTTTATCTACTCCTTTTACTTTGAGGATTTTAGGTACGAGTTCTCCGGGGAGTTTTTTCTCGATTACTAGCGTAAGTCTTGGTTCGGGGTTTAGCTCAGGGTCGTCCACGAGAGCTTGGCGTATGCTTATTCCCGCCTCAGCCATGATGGATGAAGCGTTCGCCAGGATTCCCACTGTCCTCGGATCGTCTGGAGTTATTTCTACCACACCCAACTCTAAATGTTTGGCTATTTCTCTCAACGAGAGGCCAGCAGATCTTATATGTTTGAATAATTCGCTTAATCGAGGTATACTCTCGATCATATTCAGAGTCTCTAACACCGTTCTTCTGTCAACTTCCGCCACTCTAGCGATCCGAACTACTGGTATCTCGATCTCGTTACAAAAAATTCTACCATTCCTAACTCTCAGACCATTCTCTACGAGTACCCTCGCTACTGCCAAGCGTTCGGGATAATGCTTTAATCTCTCCGAAATTGTATTCCACATCTCCATCATATAAAAATGGATCGTGAATATTAATTTATTCCTTAATGGTTCTTTGTGTACACGTAAGCCTTAAATATAACTTTAATGTTCGATATTTATCTCAATAACAAATGAGGTCAAAACCTTGAATACGAAAATATTATTAGACGAGGATGAAATCCCCAAGCAGTGGTATTGCATTCTCCCTGATTTGCCCCGGCCTATGCCCCCTACTATTGAGCCAGATAAAAAATCTCCTGGACCAGGTATTGTTCCCCTTATTTTTCCAAAAGAGATACTCGGCCAAGAGATGAGCACTGAACGGTGGATAGATATCCCTGAAGAAGTACTGGAAGTCTACCGCCTCTGGAGGCCTACTCCCCTTTTCAGGGCGGTTCGTCTAGAAAAAGCCTTGAAGACTCCTGCCAAGATCTATTACAAATATGAGGGTGTAAGCCCCCCCGGGAGCCATAAACCGAACACAGCGATTCCCCAAGCATATTACAATATGAGGGAGGGGAAAGAAAGAATGGCTACAGAGACAGGGGCAGGCCAGTGGGGCTCGGCGTTGGCTTTAGGTTGTATGACTTTTGATCTCGAATGCACTGTATACATGGTAAAGGCGAGCTACGATCAGAAGCCTTATAGAAGAATTCTAATGGAACTGTGTGGAGCGGAGGTATACGCAAGTCCAAGTAACAACACAGAAGCTGGGAAAAAAATATTGTCGGAGGATCCCAATAGCCTTGGAAGCTTAGGTATTGCGATCAGTGAGGCTGTAGATGATGCCCTCAAACACGATGAAGCGAATTATGGTATAGGCAGCGTCTTTAACCACGTCCTCACTCATCAAACTGTCGTTGGACTAGAAACTAAGAAACAATTAGACATGGTTGGTGACTATCCTGATGCCATCTTTGGGTGTATCGGGGGAGGAAGTAGCTTCTCTGGGCTCTCGTGGCCCTTCTATTACGACAAGGTTTCAGGAAAAGCTCCAAAAGACCTTAAGTTTATAGCTGTTGAACCAACGGCATGTCCATCCATCACTAAAGGCGAATACTTTTATGATCATGGCGATACAGCGAGACTTACACCTCTTGTTCCTATGCATACTTTAGGCCATGAATTTATACCGCCCCCTATCCACGCAGGAGGTCTTCGTTACCACGGAATCGCACCTACATTAAGTATCCTAAACGAAGAGAAAATCTTAGAGACTAGGGCATACGATCAAATAGAGGTCTTCGATGCTTCAAAACAATTCTTTAGAAATGAGGCTATCGTGCCGGCACCTGAGCCTTCCCATGCCATTAAGGCTGTTATTGATGAGGCGTTAAAATGCAAAGAGACAGGAGAAGAGAGAGTCCTACTCTTCTTACTCTGTGGTCATGGATACTTTGACATGCAGGCATTCGATGATTATCTCCAAGGAAAACTACCACGCTATGAATATCCGAAAGACAAAGTTCAAAAAGCAATGAAAAAGCTTAGGGAGATGTACCCATGGCTTAACGCTCCAAAATAATCCCCCTTCTTTTTTAAATAAATAGAGATAAAACTGACGAATGCGACGGCTTTTTTTAGCTGACAAGTTTATGACAGAACACTCACACGCTATAATATTCTAATCTGTTCTTTAGACTTGATCGGCTCAGTTGATCAATAATCTTTAAATGAATTGCTGGAGGAAGGATGGAGTCGGAGACTTGGTTAATGGGTAAAACAGTGGTGGATGAAACGTATGGCAGTGTGAATTGGAAGTTCATGATGCTTCCAGCCAAGCCAGTTCTAGTTACTTCTGCAGCTAAGAATGGGAAGCCGAATGTGATGACGGTCGCTTGGAACATGTTGTGTTCTCATGAACCTCGGATGGTAGCTATTGCCATACATCCTGAAAGATATTCCTTCCGGTTGATCGAAGAAACAAAGGAATTTACATTAAATGTTCCGACTCTGGACCTATCAAATCAAGTCCAATACTGCGGAGAGTATTCGGGGAGATACGTTGATAAATTTAAGGATACGAACCTTACACCGAAGCTTGGAAAGAAGGTGAAAGCCCCCTCTATAGACGAATGTATTGCTTTCATGGAGTGTAAAGTCGTAAACCAGTTTACCACAGGAGATCATGTGATGTTCATTGGAGAGGTAGTACATGCTGAGGCCGAAGAAGAACTCATCGAAATCAACTTGGAAACGAGGAAAAAACCCAACAGATACTTTAATCCAGAAAAAAGTAAGACATTACTGCATCTGGGGGCAGGTATATACATCAGTACGTCTCCAAAATTGTACAAACCTGATTTACGTACACGTTCGCGCGATACAACTTAGTTGATCTCGTAATTCGTTAATTAACAACTCCTTCCAATGTAATTGGCGCTCTCTTAATCCTCTTCTCTCGGTCGATAAACTTGAAATTAAGAAGATATATTTTCGTCAATAATATCATAGAAGGGGGGGAGCCTTTGAATTTATGCTTCTAC
>CAYFVN010000252.1:0-5489 GCA_964346575.1 uncultured Candidatus Bathyarchaeia archaeon | reverse complement strand
AACCCTTACTAGATGGAGTAAAAATGTATAGAGGTTCTGAGAATTGGCTAAAACTCTAGCCACAATAATATCAACAGGCATCTCTCAATTCGGGAAGAGGGAAGACCTATACGCCAGGGGGCTTTTCGAGGAGGCTGTTTATGATGCTTTCCAGAGATGCCCCAATCTCGACCCCAGGAGGGACATAAAAGCTTTATTCGTTGGACAGATGAGCGATCTCTTCCAACATCAAGGTCATATGGGCGCCATGATGTCCGACTGGCTGGCTTTAGACGGTGTGCCGTCCATAAGAACGGAAGCCGCGTGTGCGTCCTCAGGGGCCGCCCTCAGATGCGGCGTCATGGCCGTAGCATCAGGCCTATACGATATAGTCTTAGTAGGCGGAGTGGAGAAGATGACCCATATATCGACATCCAGAGTGGTTGAAGCTCTAGCCACGGCTGCCGACTTCCCATTTGAACAGTGGAGCGGCGTAACCTTCCCAGGCCTTTACGCTCTCATGGCTACAGCCCACATCAACCGGTATGGAACGACGGAAGAGCAGCTCGCTCAAGTGGCTGTGAAGAACCATAGGAACGGAGCTAAAAACCCAAAAGCACACCTCAGAAAGGAGATAACCCTTGAAGACGCGTTAAACTCCAGAGTAATAGCTTGGCCCCTAAAATTATTCGACTGCTCCCTCATAACGGACGGAGCGTCATGTGCCATCCTCACAAAACCTGAACTTGCAAGTAAATTCACGGACACGCCGATCCTTATAGCGGCATCAACCCAATCTCCCGATACCTTAAATCTAGCCGACCGAGAGGACCTAACAACCCTCGCTGCCGCGCGCAGAGCTGCGGAAGAAGCCTACGGAATGGCAAAGATGAGCCCTGGAGACATTGACGTAGCCGAGGTGCATGACTGCTTCACAATTGCAGAACTAATAGCCTATGAGGATATAGGCCTTTGCAAGCCAGGGGGAGGAGGGAAGCTAATCCAAGAAGGCGCCACAGAGATGGATGGGGAGATACCTGTAAACCCCAGCGGAGGCCTAAAGTCGAAGGGCCACCCGGTAGGAGCCACAGGCACAGCTCAAATCCATGAGATGTACCTACAACTCCTAGGAGAAGCAGGGGAAAGGCAGGTGAACAAAGCTGAAACAGGATTAACTCACAACGTTGGAGGATCAGGAGCAACGGCCATAATCCACATCCTCAAGAGAGGTGATTGAGTTGGAATCGCAAAAACCGTCCATAGAAGAATTCTTTAAGAGATGCTCAGAAGGAAAACTCTACCTAACAAGATGTGGTAGCTGCTCTACCACATACGGTTCCCCTAGGAGCACGTGCGTAAAATGCGGATTCAAAGGAGTGACATGGATACCGTCGAAGGGAATAGGCGAACTCACAACCTGGACTATAATACATGTAGCCACACCAGAATTCCAAGATAAAACTCCATATATAGTAGGCATAGTAAAGCTTGAGGAGGGAGGAAAACTACTCTCAACAATAAAAGACGTAAAACCACAGGAGTTGAAACAAGGCATGAAACTAAAAATAAACTTTGAAACTCATGAAAAAAAGGAATGGCCCAACTGGCCTAAATACTACTTCGAACCGTACACATAGTAAGCGATAAGTACCATTGCTAGACAGGCGTACATAAGCGATATAAAACATTTCTCTTTGAAAGCGCGAGCTAACAGGATCGCCATCATACTACTTATTAATCAGCCTTATATACTGTGAGCCTTCAGGCCATGATGAGGCAGAAAAGAGATTGACCGACAATAGGGGCAAGTTAACGATTATTGGGATAACCGGCATCCCCGAAATCCAAGAATGCGGTGACTTGGGATCTATCATAGTCGATGCAGTTGATAAGCAGGACTTGAGGATTGAGCGAGGCGATATAATAGTGGTCACACATAAGGTGGTCTCCAAAGCGGAGGGCCGGGTTACCTCGCTCTCCAAGATCACTCCGTCCCCTTTGGCACATAGGATAGCAGTGATCTCCAATAAGGATCCCCGATACGTTGAGACAGTCCTACAGGAGAGCAAAAGAATAGTTAGAATGAGGGGCAGTCATCTAATAGTTGAACACGCGATAGGTCATATATGCGCGAACGCGGGGTTAGATAGGTCTAACGTAGATCCGAATAAAGTTGTAATGCTCCCCTCGGATCCAGATAGATCGGCCATAAAGATCAGGGAGAGTATAGAGAAGATCACCCAAACCAAAGTTGCAGTCATAATAACGGATACTTGTGGCCGCCCCTTCAGGAAGGGTCAAGTCAATATTGCTATAGGAGTCTCTGGGTTGAGCCCTCTCAGGAGCTATATAGGAATGCAAGACAGATTTGGGAGGAGACTAAAATCGACGGTGATAGCGGTTGCTGACGAGCTCGCATCAGCGGCTGAACTTGTCATGGCCAAGGTTAGCGATATACCCGTAGCATTAATTAAAGGATATAAATATAAGTATAATCCGATTATAGGATCATCTAAAATGTTAATAAGGGATTCCGAAAAAGACCTATTCTCATAACTCGATTCTACTAAACTCTCTATCGTATAATAGAGCTCGCTCCGTAGTTTCATGCATCTTGTGGTCATTCATATCCCTTTTCCAATCGCGCACGCTTACGATACGTCGTACACTCCCGACTTAAATTAATCTAAGGCATTATCTAAATGCCGCCTAGACGCTGAGTTCTAGAGAATGCTTGGAAATTTTCAATAAAAACAATAAAGATATAACTAAAGAACCGAGAAGAATTATCCGACAAAAACATAATTTATCGGTGTATAGAGATGCCCCATGATAACAAGGTTTCTACTGAAACTCCCGTATCCATAAAAGTCAAGGACATGCTCAACTTCGCCAGACTTGTGCTTGCCCTTACGGACAGCCACCAGATTGTATGGAACATAACGGATGGCTCTAAAAGATTTCTAGCCTTCTTAACAGGGTATTTATACTGGAAGGGAAATCTCCCAGTACTTGCATATGTGAATTTGAAAGATGAGGATAAACCTTTCTTGGCCTATAGGAGCGATTCTCCAAGGGGTGAAGAATTGAAACTTTTGCGGAGCATGGACGACCTCAAGTATAGATACGCCTCGCTGGTGGAGATTGAAGACTGCCCGGAAATATTCTTAAAGGCTTTGAGGGGAGGCCGTCACCCTCCCCCTCCTCTATGTGCGCCTATTAGGGATGGTAGACCACTGATGAGGCTTCTAATAGCGTTAACATTGAGGGAGGGTACCGGTTTCCCCGTATGGCATTTCAAGAAGAACCGTTTTAACATATTGGGAACATTCATCCCATTTGAGTACCATTACGATTCAGACGCCCTGCCTATGTTCATATACTTCAAACTTAGAGAATCTCCTGCCGGCAGCTTCCTGAAGTATAAAGCCTCGGAAACGAAAGGTGAGCAACTCGAGTTCTCTAACGACACTGGAGATGCAAAATATTTCTATACTAAAGTAATATCGGTTGATGATTTCCCCTTGACTCGTAAAGTCAACCTTTAAAATTCATCAATCGACTATTGGACGGGTTATCAGTAGAAGTCCACATAAATCGTTTGAGGAATGTTCATGGGTCACATCTACATTTATACTGGGAATGGCGCCGGTAAGACGGCGAACGCATTGGGTCTAGCACTTAGAACGGTCGGTCACGGCCTCAAAGCCATCATCGTACAGTTCATGAAAGGGCGAGAAGATGTGGGAGAGTATAAGATCAAAGATCGCCTTTCACCAGATTATGAGATCTACCAATTTGGAAATACGGAGTTTTTAGCTCCGAGAAAGATTAAGGAGACGGATCGTAAATTGGCCAGGGATGGCCTAGCGTTTGCCCAGAAAATGTTGGCATTGAAACCCACGCTGCTGGTTCTTGATGAAATTAACTTGGCCATCCACTTCGGTCTCCTAGATTTGGAAGACGTCTTAGGGCTGTTGGAAATGATCCCAAAGGAGACTAATATAGTGTTGACCGGCCGGTACGCCTCTCAGAAGCTTCGCGAAAGAGCAGACTTTGTCAACGAGATCGTGGACGTGAAGCATCCTCAGAAGATGATAGCCACTAAAGGCATACAATACTAGTAGTCTGTAAACAAGAACTCCACCCGAGAAACGACCGGGGTCGAAATGGTCTCCAACACTAAATTTATGTAAACGCCAAATAACAGTGTGGGAAATTCCGAGATATATTGAGAGGTAATTGAGAAATTTTAAATGTTAAAATATTAACTTGATGCTGACTTGGATCCAAGTCGATAGGATTTCATTTATTCCAGAGTTCGCTCTTCAAAAGCTCTCTTACAGCCGTTCTGATCGCAGCCGACCTACTCTGATACAGTCCAGATTCGATTAGCTCATCCAATCCTTCTATCAGGGCCTTAGGCAACTTTACGGTTACCAACCTCAATCTGAAACCCTGAACTCAACCTTTTCCGATTAGACTGTTTTTAACATTATGATGATGATAAAGTGTAAAAATTAGGTTTAAGAAAGGTGCAGTTTTCAATAAAACAGATGTTTTGAGACGGTAACGACCGTGAACGCCATGAGATCTTCGGTAAACGTTTTTATTGTACTATAACGGTTTTTCATGGTTGGTGCTTGGGTTGGACGGATCTAAGGCTTCAAAGAGGCGTAAGGTTAAGGTTCAGCCTAAAACTGCAACGCGCGCCAAAGCCGGGGAGAAGGCAAAAACCGCTCCTAGGAAGAGTGAGCTTGACTTGGATGCCGATGAGGCTGCTTTGGTGAAGGAGTTTGGCAGTATGGGCGCGGTAACTCCATACTCCGTCGCTTCTAAGCTTGATTTGAAGTTGAGTGCCGCCAAGGCTTTGCTCCGGAAGTTGGCTGAGAAGGATCTCATAGAGCTTGCTGGTGGAAATACACGTTTAAGGATATATAAGGTGAAGGATTAGCTCTCACTCCGCAAGGTTATGGCTGTTCCTTCAGCCGCTTCTCGGAACATCCTTATGTTATCTGTGACGCTTCCTATCAGGTTGACGGGACTGTAGGGTTGAGATTCACCGTAGAATATGCATACGGCGGAGCCAATAGGCCAATACGCTATAGAACCTGTCTCCACTCTTCTTTTAGGTTTTTCGGGGCCTACCTTTACTGGAACCTCGAAGTATATCCCTTCCTTCCATCGGGACACCCTACCTGACAGCGGTAAAGCCTTCAATATCCTCTCTACAGTCAACGGGGATAGAAACCTCTTAAGTTCACCCTTGGCAACTCCAATCCCCTCAAGTTCGACTTTTATGGATTTTCTGACCCGCTCCATTGGAATGACTCCATTAAAATTCTATTCCGTCGATCCCAAATTTTATATAAGCTATTTTGTCAATGATTTCCTTAGGCTTTTCGATATGTGGTCTATGTCATCTTCGGAGAGCTTCGGGTGTACCGGTAGAGATATAACCTGACTTGAGGCTTTTTCAGTGTTAGGTAGGATCCCCTTATCGTATCCAA
>CAYFVN010000251.1:0-2567 GCA_964346575.1 uncultured Candidatus Bathyarchaeia archaeon | reverse complement strand
GGAAGGAGAAACTCTCGGTACAACTTCGGCGATATATTAGGTCCATGTCTACTGGCCAGATCCTCCCCCCAGTAGACTATGTCGATTCGGTCCTTTAAAGTCTCCACGGCGTCCCTAATCCTCTCGATTGTAAAGTACTCCCAGTACGATATCATTTCTTGGACAAGTTTCGGATCCTTATAGAACGCGAGGTTAAAATTTGGGATGCCCATCAATTCAGTTCCTAAAAAGTAGAATCCTGAAATATTTAGTATGCTTGACCCTTCCTGATACTCTTCGTAGATCCTGGTATAAGCGTCCTTCTCCCAATCTGTGGGATATCTTCGTGGGTCTTCAGGGTTCAGTCTCCGCTTGTATCGGTTCCAGGTCTCAGAGTCCTTAACTGGGAACTCTGTGAACTGTGGCATCGAATAACCCCAATGTTCTCCTTTCATTCTTCTACCAATAGCCCCTGTCTCTGTAATATATTCTATATACCTTTCAGTTTCACCTATTTTTCTCTGTTTGAATCGGGGTATTGGGCCTTCATCCACAGGAACGAGAAGACCTCCTCTGTTTATGGAGCCGAAGAACTTGTGAAGATCATACCCCGTAAACGTCGGAGAATTCCAAAAAAGTCCTCCCGGGATCATTCTCCACTCTATTTTCATTATTCTACGCGCAGGCAGTCCCTCAGAAAACCACCTTAGAACCGTTTCCGGAGGATAGTATTCAAACCATGGTAAGATGTCGACCTCTTTGAAGTGAATAGCATTAACAACCCGTTCTCTCGGCGTCATGCCTTCAAGTTTTTTCATTTCTGCTCCACTTCTCATGAACACTCATCTTAGAGTGGATATAAAATTATATATTGCCTTCTTTAGATAGATAAATTATGGTATTTTGAGATTCAATGTTTACGGATCACCGTGTGGAAATGTCCCTCAGCGGTTAGATTGAGGTAAACAAGAAAGCAATTTAATTTAGATGGATTTATATTTTCAAACAAGTATAACGCGCGCTTTCAATGTATAAACTATTATAATATTAAATCTTCAAATCAGATCAATGTTTTTATTAAGATATATGCGAAGGGTTAGGTATGGTCAAGGTTAAAGCAAATATCGTTAGAATAAAAGATGGTGTACCGTGGGTGCCCGCACAATTCAGAGGCGGGTTTGTGATTAGAGTCATTCACCCTCAAACAACGGATTCGAAAAGTCTTAGTGTCTCAATGATGTATCTTGCTCCGGGTGGAAAAATGGATCCTCATGAACATAAAACCGAAGAAGCTTATATAATCCTTGAAGGGGAAGGAGAAGGATACTTTGGATTTGAAAAACCTATAAAGATTGAGAAAGGCATGTTTATACATCTACCTTCATACGCAGAGCATGGTTTAAAGAATACAGGTGATCAAGTGATGACAGTGATCGTATGTACGTCTCCACCATCTCCCCCTAAAGAATGGCCAAACATTCCAATATGAGACCGAGGAAAAATTTAACTTGTTACTGTTGCTAATCTAAGAGTTATATCTTAAGGATGAATATTCTTGAATGGAAATCAAAAGTTATATGGTGAAAAAAATACCATTGTTTAAAGAGACGAGAAAAGAAAAAAGAGAAAGCTAACAGCTGTAAATAAATGAAAATTTTTATATATTTACTTTTCACTTTTATTTAGTACGCGCTATTTGGTAAGATGATGAATAATGTCGAAAGAGAGGGCGTATAGCTTTGTATCGGTTCCAGTAAGACCGCCTAAGCCTAGAGAGAAGGGTTTAACGATGGTTCTAGATTTTGCAGAACCTCTGGGAGATCAAGAAGATATACTTCAAGCAGTTGGAGAGTATATAGATATGGCTAAGATAGCCGCATTTATTTCCACCTTGTTACCAAAGGATTACTTAAAGAAGAAGATCGAACTTTACCAAAAATATGATGTCGTCACTTGGCCCGGCGGAATGTTCCTCGAGACCGCCTTAATGCAGGATAAGTCCGAGGAGTACTTCAAAGAGACAAAAGAGCTTGGATACGATGCACTAGAAGTCTCAGACAATATCGTAACCATTCCAATGGAGGAGAAGACGCGACTGATCGAAGTGGCTGCGAAGGATTATGACTTCAAGGTTGTTGCAGAAATTGGGAAAAAAGAGTTTGGTGCCACCTCCGCTCAAGCGATGATCGCCGAAATAAACAGGTGTTTTGATGCAGGAGCATGGAAGGTTATACTCGAGGCTAAAGAGTTTTTCTCCGAAAAGCTGGAAACAACTGTGGTAGACGCGATCTATAGTGTTATACCTGCCGAGAAGATTTTATTTGAACTCCCTGACTTAATGTTCCATGGAGTGCACGAGTACGATCAACGCGAAGTTATAGCTTGGCTCATCAATAAATTTGGTCCGGATGTCAACATAGCTAACGTACGAACTTGGCAGATAATACATGTGGAAGAAGACAGAAACGGGCTTTCGCCTTATATCTTTGGTACAATAGGCGTCTACAAAACTTAAAATTGAATCTCAAAATACCATCTTTTATCTGGCAATCAGATACATAAGTTAAGGCTGCAATTAAAGCTTTAAT
>CAYFVN010000250.1:0-2385 GCA_964346575.1 uncultured Candidatus Bathyarchaeia archaeon | reverse complement strand
AGGTTTTCATTAATCAACCCGAACCCATGGGTTTCGGGGACGCCGTTTTACGGGCTGAGCCGTACGTCAACGAGTCTTTTTTCGTCCAAGCCGGTGACACAGTGATTCTCTCCAAAGATAACCATCATTTACGAAAGATGGTGAAGGCTCACGAGGATTACGAGAGTCACGCCACGTTCTTGATAAAAGAGGTGGAGGATCCCAGGCCTTTCGGGATCATAGAAGGTGAGGAGATCGAAGACGGTATCTACTCCGTGAGTAGGGTGATAGAGAAACCCGAGGTGCCGCCCACCAACCTGGCAATAACTGCTCTATACCTGTTTGATACAGAAATATTTAAGACCTTGAAATCGACACCATCGGGCGTAAGTGGAGAACTCCAGCTCACGGATGGCATACAAGGGTTGATGGATTCGGGCCTTACGGTGATGGCCGTGAAACTAGAGAGAGAAGACCTTTGGCTCGATATTTCTTCTCCTTGGAACTATTGGGACGCGATAAAATTTTCTTATGAATTCTCTGCAAGTAAAAAAAGAGCCCCTGAAAAAACAGATTTTTAGGGCCTTTTTAGAGAGTTATTTTCCTTCTCCTTCTTCCTGAATCCTACTCCAATAGAGGCTCAAACCGTCTATCAATGAGTGATTTGGTTCATAACCTAAAATTGATGAAGCCTTCCCCGGATCTCCCACGAAGTTGGAGACATCGTAAGATCGTTTATCTGAGGCGATGATTTCTGAATCCGAATTTGTCAGCTGAACGATGGTTCTGGCAAGCTGAGAAATCGACGTGCCGTGGCCGCTGACCAAATTGAAATCGTTGTTCGTGACGCGTGGGTCGCCGACTGCCGTTTTTTCGACCACCGCTGCGGTTCCCTTGATGATGTCATCGATGAAGTTGAAATCCAGGATCTGGTCCCCCCCGTATACCGTCAATGGCTGGCCGCTGAGCGCCGCTACCATGAACTTCGGAGTCACCCTTTCGGGTAGATCCCTCGTCGAGCCGTAGACATTTGAGTATCTCAATATAGCGTACTTGAGGTCTGCAGACAGGGCGTATGTCTTGATCAGATGCTCGGCTGCTACTTTGCTTACACCATAAATCGATATGGGCTTCTTCCGATCGCTTTCCTTTACCGGTAAATTCTGTGGTTCTCCATATACTTCTCTGCTCGATACATAGACGATTCCAGAATCATTTTTTATGCTGGCTTCTATCGCATTCAGCGTCCCTAGCACATTCACCTCAATGCACTTTTCCGGTTCACTTTGACCCCACTCAACCCTCGAGACGGCCGCTAAATGAACGAAAGCATCCTTTCGTTTTGTAACAATTCCTAGTACTTCGGGGTCACACACGTCTCCAACAATTTTTTCGCATGCCAAATGCTTTGTGTTTTTTGTGAACGCGATGTCCAGAAGTGTAACGTCATGACCCCTTTCCAACAGCAGGTCAGCCAGATGGCTGCCGATGAAGCCGTTACCTCCGGTTATTAGTATCTTTATTTTCCTTCTCTCCTGTTGAACTGGAAAAATAAGTGCGCTATTATATAAATCCTGTTAGTATCGTAGTTATTATCAGTTAATATGGCTGTAAATAATATTATTAATTATGGCCTGAATGAATTGTTCATTGTTTATACTCATCTGGATAATGATAATGCGGCGTCTGAATTGAGATATTGAAAGGCCCCTGTTCGCCCAACGAGCTTGAGGTTCGATGCGATCTCTTTTATTTCAGTAAAAAGCTCTTGTCTAGAATTCTCATAATCAACGGTCAGTAGCGGATAGGCGCTTCCTTCCTTAATCACCTGTGCCGCAGCGACCGTTCTATCCTTGACGAATTCGAGGCTCTCGAATGAATCCAAAACCCGTGATACAAGCTCGTCGTTTTCCGTGCGCCACGTGCTATCTCCTTTAAAACATGTGATCTCGGCGGTAACGCCGATCAAACCCTTCCTCTCGTTGTTCTTGCTGAAATGTCCGGTCCTGCATAGCCTGCCGAATGCGATGTCTTTTTCCCGAAAATACAACCAGGATTTTTCGAATTCTTTGAAATCCCCCCTCTTGAAGACAAGAAAGACGCATATGTCGGCTCTGTACTTGAGGTTTGTCTGCTTCCCGAGCATGGCGGAGACGTCGGTCAGAGGAGCGGTACTATACACGTCGCCTTCCAAGGGCAGCTCCTCTTCTCCGTTTATCACGACTCCCGAGACTTTGCCGTCGTCACAATGGATGTCGGTGACGCGGGAGTCCGTTTTTACATCGACGTTCCGCAGATCAGAGATCTGCCTCATCAACGCCTCCGTGATCGCCCCGTAGCCCCCCTCTGCCGGGTAAAGCTCCCTCTTTGGCTCGATGTGACCCGTGGTTATGTGTGAATAGGAGG
>CAYFVN010000249.1:0-3456 GCA_964346575.1 uncultured Candidatus Bathyarchaeia archaeon | reverse complement strand
TTCCGAATCGTCTATCACATTCAATTCGATCACCTGGATTCAAGCAACGATACTAAGGAGTATCACAGCCAGAACAGATATTTAAAACGGCGTGTATTATATTCTTATCCCTGAACTAGAAATAGAAGAATATTAATTCCTACACTATAATCAGTTTATGCTGGTCTTTTACATTCTGATGTTCATTGTCTTTGCGATGAATATATTCCACATTAATTTGCACTTGAGAGAGTATGGGGGCAAGCCTGATCTCCTCCCCTACAAATATGTTTCACCTATGGTCTCATTTGGGTGGTTCGCCTGGGTTGCGATGCTTTTCACCGATCCGATCAGGGTTTCATTTGGGCATTGGCGGATTCCAGGTCTTTTCGCTGGAGTATTGGGAATAGTACTAGTCTATCTTGGCCACCGGGATGTGCCTTTCGAGGACCAGAGAAAGCTTGTCACCACCGGAGTTTTCGCCTATGTTCGACACCCGATTTACTACGGGTCAATCCTTTGCCTAGTCGGTTTTCCGGTCGCAACAGGAAGCCTATATACACTCTACGCCTCTTTCTTTCTTGTGATCCTGAACCTGTACTGGAGACATATGGAGGAGAAAAATCTTATAAAGAGATTTGGAAGTGACTATAAGGATTACAAGATGAAGACGAAGATCTAAACTATCATAATTCTTTGGTTTCTATAGGAGCGAGTCAGTGCTTTGCCTAGCTTCATACAGGAATTTTCGTCCATTTCCACTCGTCTTGTCCACTATATTGGTCATCTCCTGCGGATCCTTCTCCAGATCGTACAGTTCCTCATTCCTCCCCATACGGTTTCTTATGTACTTATATTCATCACTTCTGATGGCTTGAAGCAGCCCTTTCCCTCTAACGGCAAATAGCATCTCAAGGTAAGCTGTCAATCCTTTGGACTCTCCCTCTTCGATGGCAGGGATCAGACTTTTACCTTCGAACTCACTCCTCTTCACCGAAATCCCCAGTAAGTCAAAAATCGTCGGCATCACATCCACCGACCTTACCATGCCTGTGACCCTTTTCCCCCTAGGTAAGTCTAGGCCCTTGATTATCAGAGCAACTCTAATATCGGGGTCGTACAGCGTCATATGCTGAGGATACTCCTGAACGGTCTTCCATGGGACTGTTACGAGGGGATGTTCACCTAAAGTAACTCCGTGGTCTGACATTACTACGATGATCGTATCGTCGTATAAGTTGCAATCTTTGAGCGTCGCGATGAGGGGCCCGAAGACTCTTTCATCCGCAAGCTTAATTCTCGCATCGTAGTACTCGAACTCTGAAAGCTCTCCTCCTTCTTCCATCATCCTTCTCCCGAGAAGCCACTCTACGTCGCCCTCGTTGGTCGGATTGGTCGACATGAAGTGCCCCCAGATAAAGAACCTCTCGGAACGGTTCTTTCTTATCCATGAAGTCATCCGGTCGATCCACCAATTCCCGGTATAGAAGGCTTCGTCGTGATCTGAGGGAACATGGTAACGACAATCCGCACACACGGGGTACCTATGTATGTTGAAGCACTCCTCGTTCTCCTTAGGTTCATCGAACAGGCCGAATCCTTTGCCGAAACCGTGTCTTTCACTGAGCATACCAACTGCGGTGTATCCCGCCGTCTTGTAACCATTTTCTCGCATTACCTCGGCTATGGTGGTAGATCCGATGGAGCCGTAAGGGTTTCTGATACCGTGGCTTTTCGGATCGACTCCGGTCAAGATAGTAGCGTGGCAAATAGGTGTGAAGTTCGATGGTGCTATGCACGTTTCAAACAGAACGCCTTCTTTTGCAATGTCGTCGATATTATTGGTTTGGATCTTGTCGTATCCGTAGCAGCTAAGCCTGTCTGGTCGAAGTCCATCCAATGTTATCATTATCACGTTTTGTCTCATCTAAATCCCACTTCGCCATCCTTGCTTTCGGATATGTGAGTAATATAATTCAGCCTTTTAAAGTTGGGTGCTCCTCTAAACCGCGTAACGAAAAAGATACTTTTCCCATAGGAAGGATGCTACGTAGCCGGCTGTAACCCCATTAATAGTCCCGGCGAGGACTATGATTATATATAACATAGGCATCATCGGCATCAATCCTAGAGAGACAGTTATGTAGGTCGTAAGTAGACCGACTGCTGCTGTGCTTAAAGTAAGCGATGCCACCAGTCTACCCGTCTTAACATCTCCGTGAGGCGATCTAACTTTGAAGGCGGATGAGGAGCCGTCTACCAACAACCCGTACACTACGGCGAAGATCAGACTGAACGGGAAAAACGAGAACCTCCATATTGTTGTTAGAAGCCCGCTAATTGTCGCTACGTATGTGGCGCCTCCTCTTCCCATAAGAAGGTAGCTTAAGGCGAGAAGAAGAGCTTGAACGATGACGAACATTTTGTCTATCGGGGTGGGTAAGATACTCTTAAAGACGAATATTCCGACACTGAATATTGCGGTAATCGTTATCCTCTTGATCTTAAACCTTTGGTTAGGCAACTCTCATTCTCTCTCCGATCGGGCGTTAGCGCGCGCTAGTGTAGCGGTTATTTCATAATTGGATTTGTTACAAGAGTAGATCAGACGAAGATGGTGATAGGAGACAGTTAATATGGAGGTAAAATTTCGATTAGTCTCTTACTTCCTATATATACGCATGGCACCTTCTACGTCCAGACCTTCATTAACGATGCCATAAAGAGCTTTAATCATGTTTTTCGGATTTTTGTCTTGGAACACGTTTCTGCCTATCGAAACCCCGGCTCCCCCGGCCTGGATCGAACCATACGCCATTTCAAAGATTCCCTCGAATCCTCTCCCCTCCTTTTTTGGCCCACCGGCCACTACAATCGGTACATAACATCCACGAACAACCTCTTTGAAGGAATCTACATCACCCGTATAATTTGTCTTGATAATATTCGCCCCTAGCTCCGCCCCGATACGAGCAGCAAGTCTTACGACGTTTACGTCGTGTTCGTTTATTGGCTCTCCTACTTTGGTTCCAACTCGACGCTCTCCTCTCGGATACATCATAGCGACCAGGGGAACCCCTCTCATTTTACAGATCTTCGCAGTCCGACCTAAATACTCCAGCTGTCTGCCTATAGTCTTGGATCCGACGTTGATATGAACGGAAACAGCATCCGCTCCTAGGTCTAGTGCTTCTTGCACCGTAGTCACTGGAACCTTATCGTTTGGATCTGGTGATAGACTCGTACTGGCATTTAGGTGACAAATTAGACCTATATCCGGTCCAGGACCTATAAAACCATCTTTGCCTCCTCTATAACCAGCTTCTATACTCCCCTTGTGCATCAACACGGCGTTCGCTCCGCCCTTTGCGACCGCATCAACAGTTCCACTCATATCAATTAGCCCTTTCATGGGTCCGCTTGCTATCCCATGGTCCATTGGAACAATAATGGTCCTCCCCGTCTCACGGTTCATTA
>CAYFVN010000248.1:0-2569 GCA_964346575.1 uncultured Candidatus Bathyarchaeia archaeon | reverse complement strand
AATTTGGCCAATCCCAATACAGAGGTTCAGCAAACTTTGTATGAAACATTTACCCGGGCTGCCATAGGCCATGATGCGAATACCGTGATCAAAGAACAGCAGGAGAAGATCGACGCCATCGAACGGTTGTAAAGGAGAAAGTCCTGATCTGATTGTCGGGGTGGCAAATGGCCGCCCCGACATTTATCTATGATTTCCCATGACCAGTCGTACCAAAGCGCTTATAAAAAAGAATCTTGCTTACTACGCCTTTTTGCTTCTTCCCATGCTTATCTATGTGGTGATTTTTCTCTATCCGAATGTAGTTGCCCTTATCTGGAGCGTCAACAAGTGGGACGGGCTCGCACCGAAGATGGAGTATGTCGGGCTGGCTCATTATATAAAACTCCTATCAGGTAGATCGATCTTTTACCAGGCTTTAAAAAACACTATCCTTTATTCTCTGCTGTTGACTGTAGGCTCCAACATTGCAGGTTTGATCTTTGCACTATTAATACATAGGAAAAGTAAGATCAACAATATTTTTCGAACGGTTTTCTATCTTCCGGGTGTATTGGCCACGGTTGCCATCGGCTCGATGTGGACTTTGGGTATATACAATCCGAACTTCGGCGCTCTCAATACGATCTTAAGAACCATTGGCCTCGAATCCTTGACAACGGCGTGGCTCGCAAATCCGCATACGGCGCTCATCTCTGTAACAGTTGTCCACGTCTGGCAGAATCTGGGATTTAGCATGATTCTATATATTGCAGGGCTCCAAGAAATATCCGACGATCTTTATGAAAGTGCTGCTATAGAAGGTGCCAGTTCACTGCAAACTACCTGGTACATCACTCTACCCCTGTTGAAACGCGTGGCTACGGTAGTCGTTATCATCGTAACTATTTTTGGAATGCGTGCATTCGATCTGATTTTTATCATGACGGAGAGCGGGTCAGCGTTCGGGATCACCGAAGTACTTACTACATTTCTGTTTCGGCAAGGGTTCACATTCCGAAAGGTTGGCTTTGCAAACTCTGTCGCCGTTGTCTTACTGATCGTTGTGGTCGGCATCTCCTCTCTCCAAAGATGGTTACTTAAAGAAAAGAAAGCCTGATGAAGATTACAGTACAGAAAAGAGTGAGAGGAATTATAGAATATGGGGTGCTTACCCTAGTTGCTATAGGATTTCTTTATCCTGTCTGGCTCGTTTTCATCAATTCTTTTAAGAAGGATACCGAGATCTACACCAACCTCTTCGGGCTGCCGTATGAGTTTCAATTTGTTAACTATTTAGATGCCTGGGTGAAAGGCAAGTTCTCCGTGTATTATATCAACAGCATCGTTATTACCGTCGCGTCGGTTGTCTTGATCCTGCTGTTCTCTACGCTGGCCGCCTACACCCTAAGCCGCAGAGATTTAATTGGTAAGAGTTTTATTCGTGTTCTCTTTATCGTGGGAATCACGATTCCAGTTCAAGTTAGTCTCATGCCTCTCTTCATCGAAATAAAAACCTTTGGTCTGTACAATACCTTGAGTGGAGTCATCCTCATATTTGTTGCCTTTCGCTTGGCTTTTTCCACCTTCATCATTACTGGATTCATGGAGGGAATCCCTGTTGAGCTTGAAGAGGCAGCTGTGATTGATGGAGCAACTTCGGCTACAATTCTAACCAAGATCATTCTGCCATTGTGCCGATCAGGGATGGGAGCAGTGGCTATCTTCAATATAGTCTATGTTTGGAACAACTTTTGGTTTCCTCTGATTTTTTTAAGCTCTCAGAGCAAAAAGACCCTTCCGGTTGGTCTACTTGCCTTTATCGGTGAAGAGACTATGGCTTTCGGTAAATTGTTCGCCGGGATCATGATCCTAACCCTTCCGGTTATCGTTGTTTATTTGTTGCTGCAGCGGCAGTTCGTACGTGGTGTAACTGCCGGTGCTGTAAAGGGATAGACCGAAAAGAAAAAGATGTATGAAACTCGCATTTAGCACTCTTGGATGTACTGATTGGACATTTGAGGATATACTCACCACCGCCAAACGCTTTTCAATAGATGGTGTCGAGATGCGAGGATTGGACCGAGAGCATGTGTCTCCGTCATTTTCTAAAAGCGAGCGCCAGACTCTGAAAGAAGAGTTCTCTCGTAGAGGGGTTGAGATCTGCTGCATATCTGCATACACCCGTTTCTCCATGCCTCTTCGAGAGGAACGAGAGAAGAACGGTATGGAACTTCTCTCTTTTATCGATTTATCTGCAGATTTGGGCTGTGGCTTTGTTCGGACTTTTATCGGTAACTTTCCCAACTAGGATCCCGAACGGGTCAGCGATTACGTTGCAGAGACTCTGAATCGGATCGGAAAGAAGATAGAAGGGGGTCCAGTAACGGTATTGGTCGAGACCCATGATGAGGTAAGCAGCGGGAGATCTCTAAAACGCATCCTTGATCGACTTGAAACCTATACCGTTGGCGTACTTTGGGATATTGCACATTCATACTGGGAAGACGAGACTCCCGAGGAAACTTGGGAGCTTGTTGGTCCCTGGATTCGGCACGTACACATCAAGGATGGGTATCGGAGCCCTTCC
>CAYFVN010000247.1:0-7876 GCA_964346575.1 uncultured Candidatus Bathyarchaeia archaeon | reverse complement strand
TCCAGGTATTGACGTACGTCCTTGATCCATGAATCCTCTCTGGCTTTGATTACATCGACCCCTGGTACAAGCATGAAGGGATCCTCTTCCGCGGGTATTGCAACTATTGACGGATGGTCGACTGCCCAATCGCTGAAAAAATCGGTTAAATACCCTATATTGTTCCTTTCAAATTTAGAGTGCCCTGAAAACAATAGAAGAACCTCTACACCCTTGGAGAGGAGAGCGTTTCTTAACCTTTCAATTTTTATTTCCGACATTTTCTTCATAATATCCAATTTATAAAAGCCGATTCATATTAAAACTTACTTCTATCCGATAGGTTGATCTTCGAAAAAGGATTTAATTTAAAGCTAAGAAACTCGAGTATTTTTCGTATACTTACTTCTATGTCTAAGATTGGGTTGTGATGTTAAACATAAGGAATTACTTCTTCCGAGTATATTTGAAGGCCTTCGGATATATCCTCAACGGGTTGCAAAGCGATCACGAAGTGGTCTACGCCCGACTTAACGTATCTCCGAATCGTTTCAATGCATTCCTTAGGGGTACCCAGAATGACGCGAGGGTCATCGATGTATATTTTTTGATCCTCCTGGGTAAGTATAATTCTCTCTACGCGGTTCTTCACTTCCTGGGACGTATCTGCGACTATCGACCTCAACGCGATTGCAAAAGTAACATCTCCGACGACTCTTTTAGCCTCCTTGAGAAGTCTCCTTAGATGGACAGCTTTAAGCTCGTACTGTGAGGGAGTCATCCTAGTTCCACCAGGGATCCAGCCGTCACCATGTTTTGCCACAATTTCAAGAATTTTATTCGATTCTCCCCCGAACCAAATCGGTGGATGTGGTTTCTGTACAGGTTTAGGTAGAAGCTCAGCACCCTTGAGCCTATAATACTTCCCATGGTAAAAAACTGGACGTTCGTTTGTCCATAAAGCCTTTATGAGCTCTACCTCCTCAATCATTTTTTCAATTCTCACCCGGTGGGGATCGAATGGAACTCCATATGCGGTGAATTCCTCGCCATTCCATCCGCATCCAGCACCGAAGATCACTCTCCCTCCCGAGATGCTATCAAGCGAGGCGACCCTCTTAGCTAAGACGCCTGGACGATAAAATTGAATCGGCGTAACACAAGTTCCAAGACGGATCTTCACCGTTTGAGGGGCTAAAGCGGTAAGAGCGGTCCAAGCTTCGTATATAACATTATTCTTTGGCTTCGGCTCCATGAAGTGGTCGGATAGAAAGAAGCCTTCGAATCCAAGTTTCTCAGCTTTTTGAGCCGCTTCTGCTATACAATCGAAGCCTCGGTTAAGAATGAGATCTCCAACCGAGGGGTGATATGTTAGAAAGCTAAAACTGAATTTCGGTTTTTCAGATCCCAATTTTCCACTCATCTTCCTCACTCACTCATCGAGCATCTCCAAAAAAAAGTTGTTTAGCATATTTAACGATCCCCTTTGAATAAGTTGATTATCTGTTATTTAATGGTAAAGTAGCGTGGTTAACTCTGAAAGATTTTCAATCCCCTCTAGACTATCGATTATCATTTTTAATTTCTCCATACGTCTCATACCTATCACTGGAGTTGCCACGTCCTTGAACTTGTCTTCAAGTTCTTTTTGACTCATAGGATTCTCAGGCTCTCCTTTCGAATAGTTTACTTGTGAAGCATACCTCCGCCCGTTATAGATTATCTCGACGATTGCTGTATTCCTTGGTGGAAATATCCTATCCGCCTCCGGGTCAGAGGTCAAAAATATTTTTCTAGCAAACTTTAAAATTTCCTGATTTTTCATGGTCTCTTCGGTATACCAGTCTATTCCTCTTTTCACACCTGTTACCGCCGCGGATATAGCGTAGGGCATGCTCACTATAGCTTCGTTCATAGTATTGGGGTCGGGATTGGCATATTTAGGCCTAGCTATATAGCTGCTGGTCTTAACCGTGATCCTTCTTATATTATCCAACTTCATCTCGTTTTCCTCTATTATTTTTAGCGAAGCATCGATTGCCGAGTGCAGCCATCTGCAACATGGATAGGGCTTAAAAGCAACCTTCAAGATCTCATATTCTTCACCTAAAGACTTGGTCATAAGATCGAAGTTGCACTCGTCAGAACCGTACATCCTCCAAAAACCTTTGTCTCCATCTAAAATGTGATGGGGGCCTGAGAAGCCCCTCTTCGCCAGTAGAGCCGCCGTAACTCCGACTTCGGATGCCACACCAAAGTTATTCTTAACCATTGTCGGTGGAAAAACTGTTTTATTCGTGGATGGGACTGGCGCGTTTGCTCCGGCTATTCCCAGAGCGTCTAGTATCTCCTCTCCTTTAAGTGATAACAGTTTGGTTGCAACCGTAACAGATCCGAAGGTCTGCCAAGTCCCCAACCCCCAAACTAGATTCATCCGTTCCTTTGAAGGTTGTATGGCGGATCCAATTCTTAAAGAGACTTCATATCCCAGGATTACCGAGGTGATCAGATCGATTCCTGAAGCAGGGTAAGCTTCTCCAACCGCTACTGCTGGTGGAATTATAGTGGATCCGGGATGCCCCACAAATGTATCGTCATAGTCCAAAGCATTGCTCATCATAGAATTTGCATAGGCGGCATAAGGGGATGCGACTTTATTTCCGTCACCTATCAGTGTTGATTCAGGTCTACCTCCAAAGTGTTTTATTAGACCTACTATAATGTTGCTTGGTTCAGTTCTATAACCGGCAAATGCGCAGGCGAGCGAGTCGAGGATACAATTCTTTGCCTTTTGAACAGTCTCTTTGGGTAAATCCTTATAATTTATATTTTCGATGTAATCAGCTAAAATTTCGGTTGAACCTTTCGACACGATATTTCATCTCTTCTTTACTAAATTCTGCACTAACTAGTTCTCCTTTACATCGTAGGTACTTACTTAATTCTATCGAATATTTTTTTTCAGCGCGTTTTTTACCAATCGTATATTTTATCCTAGATTATTATAATGCTTTACTAGCCAATAATCTCGGAATAATTTTGATTTATGAAAATCACAAGTTTTAAATGTAAGAAAAAGAGGCTTAACAACCGGTGAGTTACCCGATGGAAATAAGCGATATAGAGATCCTGAACCTTGTCGCTAAGAGTCCTATTCCAATTTCTGGAGCAACCATGGCTTTCCCTAAATTTTCAGCGGCCATCGTACAGGTTACAACTAAAGATGGAATTGTTGGAATTGGTGAATGCCGTTCTAGATTCCACCCCGAGATAAGGGGGATGATTGTCGAGAAAATATTCAAGCCAATCTTGATCGGCAAGGATCCTTTCGACGTAGAGAGGCATTGGCGGGATATGTACAGAGCCATGAGGTTGTGGGGTCATTCTAGAGGTTATTTTGTAGAAGCCTTGAGCGGCGTAGAGATGGCCTTATGGGATGTCATGGGCAAAGCGTTAAAGATGCCTATTTACAAGTTGATTGGAGGGCTTTGTCATGAAAGCATTCCAGTCTATGCCTCTACAGTTCACCACGACTGGTTTAAAGACGCCAAGGGACTAAGCGACCATTCGATAGAGATTGTCGAGCAAGGAATAACTGGTATAAAGTTGAGTGTTGGCTTCGGCTTGAAGACCGATGTTGAAAACGTTAAGATAATCAGGGATGCGGTTGGAGATGACGTACAGATCATGGTTGACGCGACGTCGGCTTACGACGTTCATACGGCGATCAAAGTTGGAAGGGCGTTGGAGAGGCATGACGTTCTATTCTTCGAGGAGCCTATACCTCCCGAGAATATCGACGGCTACATCGAGGTTTCTAAGGCCTTAGATATGGCTGTTGCAGCTGGGGAGTGTGAGTACACTCGATACACCTTCAAGGATCTGATCAACAAAAGAGCTGTTGACATTGTGCAACCTGATGTCGGCAAGGTCGGTGGAATTTTGGAGTGTAAGAAGATAGCGGCGATGGCGGACGCCTACGATATGCCGGTAGCTTATCATACGGGTACTGGCGCTATTGGTGTGACGGCTGCCACGTTGCATCTTGCCGCTTCAACTCCACACTTCTTGATGTTCGAGTACATGTATCGACGAGTTAATCCATTAACTGAGGAGTTGCCTAAGGAACAACTAACGAACCATAAAGATGGAGAACTGAAGGTCCCCAATAAGCCAGGTTTAGGCGTAGAGCTTAATGAAGACGTTATTTCAAAGTATCTCGTAAAGTAGAGTAGCAAGTTATACAACCACACAATTAATATCGGCAGGGTTTAAATCGGTGCTGGGAAATCTACTTTAATATAGAATATTAAAAATAATTCGTTAAATAAAAAGGGGATTCACAGCTCTAGTTGGAGTTCCTTCGCGATCTCCTCAATTTTCATCCAAGATTTCTCGTCTATTGAAATCCCCTCACTTAGCCTTCTCTCTTCTTCTCTAAATTCAATTTCACCAGGGATGAAAATCTCTTCGGTTCCAGAAGCAGTAGGCGAAGTCTTCACTTTTCTGATCAACTCATCGATTTTTCGTTTAAAGCTTGAAATATCCACGAAGCTTTCGATATCTATGGCCATCATTTGATGAGCGATCATTGAAGATCCTGTGAGGTCGGTAGATCGTCTAACTTCGTCGCTGCAGCCAGCGCTTGTAATTGCCCCGGTTAACACATCAATAGCTAAGGCTAGCCCATATCCCTTGTATCCACCTATAGGGAGAAGAACGCCTTCAAGAGCTGCTTCAGGGTCCGTTGTAGGCCGTCCCATCTTGTCGAGCGCCCATCCATCTGGAAGAGGTTTTCCCTCATCTATGGCCAGAGTAACTTTAGCTCTAGCTACGACGCTCATTGCAATGTCTACAACAATAGGCTTCTCCTCGCCAGCCGGTATCGAATAAGAGATTGGATTGTTTCCTATTATATTGGCTCTCCCCCCCCCATGGAGCCATTGTAGGGGCACCGTTGGTCATGGCTATGCCTATCATGTCGTGATCTAAAGCTATCATTGAATAGTAAGCTGCAAAGCCGAAGTGATTCGTTTTGAATGCACCGACGGTAGCTATTCCTTGGCTTTTCGCCTTTTTTACCGCAAGCTCCATAGCCTTCACCCCTACAACCTGTCCAAATCCAGAGCCACCATCCATAAGAGCCGTCGACGGTCTTTCCTTCACAACTTGAATACTGGCATCAGTTTTTATTAGAGCTGCTTTAACCCTCTCGATGTAGGCGGGTAGAAGCCGTACTCCATGAGAGTCTATGCCCCTCAAGTTCGCTTTAACCAAGTTGTCGGCAACTATCAGGCTTTCCTCTTCCGATGCTCCAACTTTTTTAAGAATGTTGCTGCAAAGGGTCTTTAGATTTTCCATTTGAAAAGTGGGCATTCTATCCTCTCCTCTCCTCAATATTTAACGTCTAAGTTTACCAAGTTAAGCGGTTCTTCGCCGCTAGATATCCTCTCTATATTTTGGGAAACTATCTTCATCAAATTTTCCAAGAACTCTGCCGTTAAGCCGCCTATATGGCTGGTTGCCACGACATTGTCCAACTTATGGATTCCTAGCTTTGATGGTACATCTGGAACAAAACCCCACCATGTATCGAGGCCAGCTCCGGCGATCCACTTTTCCTTGAGGGCCTTGTACAAAGCCTCCTCTCGTATTACGCTCCCTCTAGCGACGTTTATGATGAACCCGGATTTCTTCATTAGCCTAAGCTCCCTTTCCCCTATTAATCCCTGAGTTTCGGTTGTGGTTGGGACCGAGAGAACGACGAAATCCGACTCTCCCAGTATTTTAGGTAGATCATCTGGTCCACCTAAAAAGTCTATGCCAAGTCTTTTCGAAAAATCTGGTGAAGGGTGTCTTTTAGTCGCCATAATACGCATTCCAAACGCCTTAGCTCTTTTTGCGAGCTCTACGCCAATACTACCTAATCCGACGATCCCGACAGTTTTCCCGTACAGCTCGATGCTTTTCGATCTCTCCCATTCTCCACGTTGAAGCAGCTCGTATCTTAATACGGCTTTTTTGGCGAGCATCAACATGAGAGTAAGCGCGTGCTCAGCAACGGCTATAGCGTTCGCTCCCGAAGTATTGGAGAGGTAGATGTTGTTCTCCTTCAAGTGATCAAATGAGTCGGGCGGCATCTTATCGACGCCTGCACCCGTCGTTTGTACAAGCTTCAAGTTATCCGCCGCCTCCAACACCTTTCTCGGAATTCTGCTGCCCATAGCTAGAACTATCACGTCGGCGTTCTTCACCAATCTGATGAGCTCGTCTTCAGAACTTGTTTCAGGACAAGAAATTTCACAATCTACACTTACAGCTTTTCTAAGTCTTTCCATGAACACAGGAAGCGGCTCATCATAGACTATGGAATCCTTAGGATTTGAAATAACAACTTTTAAATTAGACATGCTTTCATCCTTATGTTGCGTTGTACCTTCCTTTTTAAATATTTCGACCACTGTTTTAGATTATCAATCGTTAACTCGCTTCTATCTGTTTACCTTTAATTATTCTGGTTGAGATCCATTTTCCGCCGCTTTTTAGTAATCAATTCGCCCCAGGATCCCCCGCGGAAAGAGAGACCTGGAACTCGTTACTCGAAGAATGTTGATCTAAATGATCATAAATAGCATTAGCCTAATTTTGTTCGTCGACTGAAGTAAGGAAATCTGGGTTTTGATTGTGACCAATATTTCAAGAATTTTAAGCGCGTGCCAGAGACTGAACATATAAATGGTCAAGGATGCACCTGAGAATTGATACTCCGGTTTTAAGGTGTGACTAGGAATTGCCCGCCGTCTACCACTATCGTCTGTCCGGTTATATAGCTAGAGTCCTCCGAGGCGAGGAACAGCATCACCTTCGCGACCTCTTCAGGCTTTCCCCTCCTCCCAAGTAATGTTCTCTTTATGATCTTCACCCTTCTCTCCTCGGGCGTATCGGCGGTCATTGGAGTTTCTATCGCACCGGGCGCCACGCAGTTGACCCTCACCTTAGGCGCTAGCCTCCTCGCAAAGAATTTCGTCATGACTACTTGCCCGGCCTTTGCGCAGCCGTATGCTAAATTGCTACCCGTCCCCATTATATTATTTATCGAAGAGACGTTGATTATACTTCCTTTGCCCTGTTCCAACATAATCGGGGCCACCGCTTTAGAACATAAGTAGGCGCCATTAAGGTTGAGACTTAGCATAGAGTCCCATGATTCAATGTCAAATTCCAAAGGGTCCACAAACCCGATTCCACGACCTGCGTTGTTCACTAATACATCGACTCTCGCGAAGGCATCCAAACAATATTTTATCATAGATTTAACCTCTTCAGGCTTCGACCAATCTGCCTTGAACAACGCGACCTCCCCGTCCATTCCCTTAACGGAGTTCATAACTTCCAAGGCTTTGGATTCAGATCTGGAATAGTTCACCAACACTTTCGCCCCTTCCGATGCGAAGAGCCTTGCAGCGGCAGCTCCTATCCCTGAGCTCCCACCAGTTACTATTGCAACCTTACCCTTTAGCTTCATATCACTCTTAAAGGAGTAGATGCCCCTTTAATTTTTTATTTATTTTTATAATCAACGGACTTAGCAGTCTTTAAAGCTTCACTTAAAAGAAATTTAAAAAAATAAAAAAAGGGAAAAATTCGATTATTTCTATTTTGCGATAGTCTTTACGACCTCCCCTAGGGTTATGCTCATGTTCCCGGCGATAGCCGTAGGAGTTGCTGGTATTCCAAGGATTACTCCATCATGAGGTGCAGTCATGATTTCAACCTCTTCTCCGAAAAGGTTTACAACCCTTAAGAGGGGTGTATCCTTCTCAACTTTGTTGAGTAGCCTACACTCAGGTTCAAAAGTGAATAAGCCACTCTTCTTAGGACGCAATAAGCTATATTC
>CAYFVN010000246.1:0-1891 GCA_964346575.1 uncultured Candidatus Bathyarchaeia archaeon | reverse complement strand
TTAGAAGAGTATGCTTATCTTTTACGTTTGGAATTATGATATTTTGCTGGGGGGTAAGTCTGAGCTCTCCGCTTCCGTGCTTCTTCGCAAGTCGTGCGATGGCGGTCATCTCACCGTCTGATAACAGTCCTCCGATTAGAGGGATGTTAACGTAATGGTATCCCGCCTGACTCTGCGCCTGAACTCCGCTATGATCTTTATCACTTAAGAAGGCTGGTCCGTCATAGCTTTCCAATTTCTCTCCGATTTTCTCCTCTAAAATCTTTCGAAATCGTTCAATTCCCCATTTATAAATGAGCCACTTGAACCTGGCCTTCGCCTTGCTCTCCCGGTTTCCATGTTCTCTATGGATTTCTACCGTAGCCTTAACAACGTCGAAGGCATCTTCAGGCCTGATGAAGATGGACGTTGGCTGGGCCAGTATTGGCCCTGGCATAGATGCCCCCACTCCTCCTCCCGCCAGCATCGTAAATCCGACCTCTCTGTCCTTCTTTACGGCTACCAAAGCTAAATCGTTTATCTCAGCCCTTGTACAATCTGATCCGCATCCGGATGATGCAATCTTAAACTTTCGAGGCATGTCCTGGAAGTCTCGGTTTCCGATGAAGAAGTTGTTCAATCTATCCGTGAGAGGATAAACGTTTAGCAGCTCATCCCTCTCGATTCCAGATGTAGGGCAGCATACTATGTTCCTTACATCTCCATATCTGGCTCCGCTGAAACCCTGACCGCACATATCCGTTGTGAATCCCATCTCATCCATCGCTCGAAATATCTCTATAGCGTCCTCGGCTTCTATCCAGTGGAGTTGTATGTCTTGTCTATCGGTTATCTCGCCTTTCCCTTTTCCGAATTTCTTCGCTAAGAAAGCGATTCCAAGGAGCTGTTCTGCTGTTAGCAATCCTCCTGGAACCTTAACCCTGAGAAAGTGCTGAGAACCTCTCTCATTCAGAGGATTGCTGTCACGACCTATAGAGTATCGATCGATAAAACGCTCCAAGTCAGAATAATTTAAACCTTTCAAACTTTCTATCCACCAATTTATGTTTATATATCTCTGTTAAACTTGAACTTTGATTCCTCCACATTTTTTTGATACGATAGTTAACGTGAGTGCCTAAGCCGGTTCCTACTAGGGTGAAGAGAAGCCCCTTTGCTGTCGAGAAAATGTATATTGGAGAAGCTATTATGAAGCCTGCCATACCCAAAAAGTAAACTTTGGATAGTAAGTATGGTAGTGAAGCAGCCAATCCAGAAATAGAAGATATCAGAAGGTAGTATCCAGTTTTCTTTTGGTATTTGATGTGAATAAGCGAGTCGAAGATTAAACCCCCCAACGTGTAGCCAAAACCAACTATGAATCCCTCTAAAGGGTTAGCCCTTATAATCCTCGTCCCGAACGCGGCGGTTGCCGTCATCAGGGTTATCTTCCCGAATCCGACAGTCTGCTCCGCCATGACCGTCATTAGGAGCCATCCAACCATTCTATTCACTGACCCATGGAGTGAAATAGGGCCTATCGAGAATCGTCCAACTAAAGGACCGAGATTAACCTGTAAGACCGTCCACAAAGCCGAGAAAATCGCTATTAATGCGATATCTCTAGTACTCGACGAATACACTCACCTTTTAGATATCAATCATCTAAATCGTTCACACAAAGGGTTTAATCCAATCACGTTACTCAATTTACTTTGGGGAATGATATTCACACGAATTACAGTTCGGTTCTTTGCACATGATAAATCTGTGATGTAGGCCACACTCCTTTACGCCTCCTTTCTCCCACCACCATCTCCCCATTCTCTCATCTTCCCCCTCTTTTATAGGCTTTGTACAAGGGGTACATCCGATGCTGGAGTAACCTTTATTGTATAGTTCGTTGTATGGA
>CAYFVN010000245.1:0-2095 GCA_964346575.1 uncultured Candidatus Bathyarchaeia archaeon | reverse complement strand
CCCATCTTTTGTCGACACAATATTCTGCTCTGTAGCGCGCGTGACCGCCTTTGTCGAATCTCGTAGCTGTCGATCTACCTATCTGAACAACTCGTATTCTAGCTAGCTCATTAAATATCTAATCCGATATTTCTGAGGTATTTCCTTGCTGTTCTTTAGTTCTTTAGGTACTCGTCGGTTGGGGTTTGGGTATACCAGTCGTAGGCTTTTAATCCCGCTTTTAGAAATTCGTTTGGATTATTTCCGTATATGAGCATCCTCTTATCTTGTCTGGTTTGGAACCGATAGTCACTCAGTTTTTCCTTAGTAATTCGTGCGGAAATTTCTTCAAAGTCCTGCAACTTCAAATTAGATTTTAACGCTGCATCCGATGTTTCCACTACCCATGAGGTAAAGGTCGGTGGGTTGGTGCAGCCTACCCTGAAGTTAAGCCCTAGTAACGTGGTTCGTATGGAGGATAAGGCCACGCGTAATAGGTATTCCTCGGAAATCAAGTCGTCTAAACTCACGCTTTCTCCCCAAATGATGCTGTAGTAGATCTGGTTTGCGTTTCGACGAAGAGCTTGTTGGACGGCAAAAGAGTGCCATTGCGTCCCTCTACTGGTTTGTGTAGTACGCCTATGTGGTCCTGTTGTGCCCTTTCTTGTGAGGTATGTGCCTTGAGAGGCTACTCCAGCGGTTAAGAGAGAATCCCGATAGACAATCCATGCGGCTAAAGGACCTGCTACGGATTCTATCATTCGCCCCTCGATTCCACCACCGAAGGGACCGGTCCCCGTCCCACCACATTGACTGTAGCATCCTAGCTCGTTATAGACTAGGGCAGCAGCGACGAGATCCTCCTCAATGATGAGATCGGGTAAAATCGTGAGTAAAACGCCGTCCGTCCTTCTCAAGCCACCTTCCATATCGAGGGGTGCGATCAACGAAAAAGCGTTGGTCAACACAGGATAATACGTTATCGCCATCCCCCTTCGACCGGCCATAGTTAACCCATTTCTAATCTTTTCTATGGCTCTTTTAGCCGCATATGCACACAAGGGTTTGCCATGGACTTCACGACCATCTATTCTCGCATACATGTAACCTTCAATCAAATCGACTTTTGGATGTCTAGCAAGCTCCCGAATGATTATTGGCAGGGGCATCATCGTATCGGACCACGGGCCATGCCCCGACACATCTATACTTGGGGATCTATGATCTTCCAGCTCCCTCTTTCTCCAGACTCTTTGATCACGGCCCTCGCCAACAGTGACTTCGGACGGTGTTTCTCTCGCTGCCTCTCGAACTTCGTCCTCAGAGAACCTTACCGTTCGGTGCGTCGTTACACAATAAACTCCCACTTCAACGAGGAGGTCCGTAGCAGCCTGAAAAAGAGCGTCAGCATAATCATCATCCACCTCGTAGAACCTTTCAGGTCCCTCCTGTTTCAAGCCATACCTTATGATAAGCTCTTGAAGCTTTTTGAAAAGACCTATTCCCCACGCCTTATGATCCATTTTCTGACCGCTTCGTATTCTTTCAGCAATTTCTAACAGGCTAATCATCGTGCGTCACGTTTTACGAAATACTTATGCTACTAATGCTTATTTATTTAATATAACCAGTTGTTGAATAATTCTGAAAAGCTAGCTGGTTACCTCCGTCCCCTTCTCCTCCTCCAAGGCCTGGGTTCTGAAAAGAGGTTTATAGAATGGCGGACTCTAAAGACGGGTTTTGTATGCTAGTACGTCTCATCCCAGGCACGTAATTCAGCGGATCCAGTAAATCCAGACTATTGGAAGGGAGTTAAATTAGCTGATAAACCTCTTTATCCAACTCCCAGCCATGCCACCCGCAAAGCCTCCAATAACAGAGCTGAAAAAATGGGATATGATGTCGAAATAAAGGTCGGGAAAGAGGGGGGGAGTAACGAGACGGTAAATGAGGAAGTATAGAACTGACCCAACGACGGTCGATAAGGATGCATGAAAGCCTACGGCTTGCAAAGAAATCGCGGGCAGAATTACGCCTACCATGACTCCTCCAAGAATACATGAGGCTAAACCTTGTACAGTCAATCGTATATATACTTGATAAGATCCTGTTTCAA
>CAYFVN010000244.1:0-6977 GCA_964346575.1 uncultured Candidatus Bathyarchaeia archaeon | reverse complement strand
GAAGAACCCGCTTATATAGAGATCATCGATGCAGTCGGGAGAGCGGCTGAGGTCTATAAGGGAAGGGAGCTGCACCATATCGTACGATACGATGGTGAACTTATACTGAAGATTAAACTTGAAAGGGATAGATATAGCGCCTATCAAGGATTCGTAGGAGTGATTATAGGCGTTACACGTCCTATCCCCGAGGCTTTTGGAACCATAGTTGAGATTTCAGAAATGAAGTATAGTTACACTACGGGTAACGTTGAGGAGAGATATTATACAACAATGCTTACTGAGGTGAAGACGGGCTCTTTTGTATCTACGTCGACAAATAAGCGACCCCTATTCCCGTCATGGATTGCCCTTCCATTTATTTTAGTAGCTGTAGGATTGGTCTCGGCCTCCGTACTTCTAAACATTAAGGCACCTAAAGGATCGATCGATTATTTGGGGGTGTTAATGTTGGAAGACAAATACTATCGTAAAGAGGAACTTATTGGAAGGATCGTGTACAATTCTAAGGGAATGAAGATCGGCGAAGTAATCGATGTAGGATACTCTAAGGGTGGTAAAGTGGCATTGGTAGTTGGTACAAAGAAAGGAAAAGAAAAGATAATTTCCTTCACGGAGATCGGTGAGATCGGAGACGCAATTATTTTATCGCCCGAAACGGAAAGGGAGAGGGAGGCGCGAAATTTTGGAAGATGAAGAAGATAAGATCTGTCCTCTCGTAATTACGTTCTCATAATATTGTTCTGGTTGTCCTATAAGCAAGATATCGACGCGCGTCAGCCCTCGCGCTATAACATAAACTTTGCATATTTTTACCTAAAATGCGTCGTATATGTTATGCATGTGACATAAGGCTACTATAGCATTTTCCGTCACCACTTTTTTACCCCGAGTGACGCGGAATGGCTTCGAGTGAATACGTTCTACTGCGTGCGAAAGATTTTAGAAAAGATACGGAAGGGTTAAACTACTTCTATAAGTTCGTTGGCGACGCGACTCTAGCTTACGCGAGAAAGTTCGATTCGATGCCTATGAAGGAAACAATGAATACGCTGAAGAAATCGATAGATATCTTCGAGGATTGCCTTGTCACATTTCTAAGCGATGTAAGGTGTATGAGTGCAACTGAACTTTTAGAGAGGAGGTTGATGAAGAAGAAACACTATGTTTACGCAGCGTATTTGGCGGTGATAAGCTCTTTCCCAATATTGAGGGAGAACATTCCCTCAAGGGAGATACTCAAAGCCATGATCGCGAAAATCGCAGAATTGGCCAGTATAAAATCTCTCGACAATATGAACGACTTGTTACATACACGTGAACAAGCTGCCAAATCGCTGAGAACTCATCTTAAAGCTTTCACATCGGATTCTTTCAAGCTAAAGGAGAGACGCGATGATATTGGGAGGGCGGAGAACTCTATGTATCAACTAGCGTACTTAACCAATCAATTGGTGAGTAGAGCTACGAATAGAGAGGGTGTAGGTTTTAAAATATACTTAGAAGACTTCGAGAGATACGTCAAAGGCCAGATATACTCCATGAAACAGAAGACTAAGAATGGGGGGATCTTAGACATACGAGAATTCCTTGGTAAGGTGAATGAGAAGGCTGTGGGTCGGGTCTGGGTCGCCGTCGATTTCTGTTTCCTAAACTCTTTTTGGTATCTGTACGCTGAAGATTTGAAGACGATTACTCAGGTACGGAAGGCCGCGGACCTTATCTTTAAAGGCTGCAATATTTACGACGATGTAGCCGACTTGGAGACGGATCTCCAGGATAAAATTTGGAACAGCGTCATTTTTTTGGCTTTGGATAAGGGTATCATCGAAAAAAATGACCTTGATGATGATCCTGAGACGCTAAAATATAAACTTGACAAGGGCAAGGCGATGCGTTTAGCGATAGAGTTGGGGGATCTGATCTTCTTAAACGGTATTAGAAAGCTTGAGGAAGCTGAAGACTATGCGAGTAGGATAGACGTCGACGCCTTAAAGTTCAGCGCCCATATCATTAGGCTGTTCGCGATGAGAAAATGGCTTATTAGACAGAATATTTCGTGGCAGTTGCTTGAGTCATTTTCGTCGAACGTATCGGACGATATTATGGAATATGCGAAATACATATAGTTTTTATTTTCATCTTTACCTCTAATATACAATGGAATGAGCGACTGTACATGACTAATACTCGTACATGATATTTATTATGTAAAAACTGTAAGTTATTTTGGATGAGAGTTGGCCGAGGAAAGGGTGATCGATCGCCTACTCGATTTCGGCTTAGCCAGAGATAACTCTGAAATCTACCTCTTCCTTCTAAGGGTGGGCCCATCTCCGGCAAGGATGGTCGCGAGCAATTTGGGGATCAACAGGGTGAGGGCTTACCGGAAGCTTAAAGTCTTGGAGGAGAAGGGCCTTGTGGAGGTTACTATGGAGCGTCCGGTAAAGTTTGTAGCGACTCCTTTAGAGGAAGTTTTAGATCGTCGTCTGGAGGAGGCGAAGGTTAAGTTTACAGGCTTAGAGAAGAAGAAGGAGGAGATCATAAAAGATTGGAAAAAGATTTTTACGGTAGAGGCCAGAGTGGAGGAGCCCAAGTTCCGCGTCCTACAAGGCCGTCAGCATATATACGACCTTTTAATTCAGATGTGTGGAAGAGCGAAGGCTGAGATTCGCTTCCTAACCACCGGAAGCGACCTCTACCGGTTCTCCTTCGCCGGCATAGACGACAAGTTAAAAGACCTGGTTAAGGATGGTGTTAAGACGCGTATGCTCACCCAAGTGGAGAAATCCAAGCTGAAGGCGGTTGAAGACTACTTGGAGTTCGCCGAGGGTCGCCATATTACTCTATCCGCACCTACTCGCTTATTCATCATAGATGAGAGCGAGAGCCTAACCACTGCTGACATGGACGACTCCATGAGCATGAGCACTCGGAAGGATAAGGGGCTTTGGACTAACGCATCGAGCTACGTCGAAGCTATGAAGGTCTTCTTCGACGCTCTATGGAGGGCTGCGCCGGATGCTCAAGAGTTTGTGGACGCTGTAAAGATTGGTAAGGCTCCCGAGCAGATCATGATGATTGGAACTAGGGAGGAGTATATCGAGACCTTCAGGGTCATGGTGGGATCGGGCAGTAAGGAGGTCATAATCATGGAGAAACGGATCCAAGACCTTCCGCTAAACATTCAAGATCTTCAAGCCGTATCGGATCGTGAGGTCAATGTGAGGATACTGACTCAAATCGACTTAGAAGGCCTCCCAGATGTTCGTCCAATCATGGAGTTAGCCCAGCTAATGCATAACGCCACGGCGATAAACCTTCGACTGTTGGTCGTGGATCGAAGGGAGGCTCTGCTTCAAATCCCCTCTCTGAAAGGTAAGGGGCAGATAGTCTGGTCAAACTTGAAGGCTTACGTAGAGACCATGAATCAAATATTCGAGAGCTACTGGAGGGAAGGTGTTTCGGCCAAAGACGTTATACCTGAACTCGAGAACCAACTTAGATTAGTGAAAGACTTCAAACTTGCCAAGGAAGCTCTAGAATCGGTCGGCTTGGCCGTGAAGGTTCCGGGAGAGTTGATCAGCAACTTGGGTGTAAAACACTCTTTCAGCCTGGTGGCGAAGAAACCAGGCCAGCCGGATAGGACTTTGGTAGTCGACCAGTTAATCGGTGAGAGCGCATCTCAACGGATAACCGAGCTAAGCGCCAAGGCCATTGATGTAAAGCCGGCCGCCAAGCTCCTAGCGGCGGCGAAGCCTTTGGATGAAAGAGAGGTTAAACTGGCCGAACTGTACGGCATCAAGCTAATCCATTCAACCGAAGGAAAAGATTTTGTCGCAGATATAATGGATGAAGCAGATAAACTATAAGCTATACCCTTTGGACTCTACGTATGTTATATCGACTTAGATTTGCCCCTTACCCCCTAGCATTCCAATCGCCGGCTTATCTTCTCAACCTCTTAAAGACGAAGATGATGATGCCTGCAATTATAGACCATACGATTATGTCGACGATCAGATTAAACACGTCGACCCGCCAGGGGAAGTATTGGGGAGCTATTACAAGGCGAGTGAGCCAAGCAAGTGGATATCCGTAGTGGATAGCGCCCACCAGCATTGGTACAGTATTGGAGATCAGACCCGTCAAAAGCGTTATTATTATTCCGACGGTGATCGCAGAAAGCGGAGCCTTTAAATTCATCGTATATTTCTCGATCACTCAATATCGAATTAATTCATATATATGTTTAATGGGAGAGGGGAACGTCTATTCGATCAATCGGTAAATAACTTAAGTATGTGGATATACAAAGAGAAATGACGGGGTTCTAAATGGTTCATAGGGAGAGGTTCTTCGCCGCCTTAGATTTGAAGGAGCCGGATTGCGTGCCGATAACCGATCTGGCATTGGATCCACCAATTGTGGAAGGGATTTTGCGAAAGGAAGCGGGTTTCGGATCGACCGAGTTTGGGGGAGACATTGTAAGCTTCACCGGAGGAAGCGAATCATGGGAGTCATCAATAGGCTATAGGGTCGCGATGATTGAGGCCTGTATAAAACTTGATTTCGACGCTGTCCCGGCATTATCCGATTATTCTCTAGCCACTAAAGGGTATAAGCCCAACTTCGTTGACGATGAAAGGTTCGTAGATCAATGGGGTAGGATAATGCAGACGAGCGTGGAAGGTAAAACTACATACCTTGTTGGTGGGACCTTGAATACTCCTGAAGATTTAGATGGTTGGGAGCCGCCGGATGCCTATGATCCGGATATTATTGAGATGATGGAGAAGACTTTGAAACCCGTAAAGGGCAGAGATATTGTCGTGTTGGCTCAATGCCACAGTGGTTGGCATATGGCGTTTCAAGTAAGGGGGGGAATAGATAAGATAGCGGTCGATCTCTATAGGAATCCAAGCTTTGCGAGGAGGCTCTTTGATAAGGTTGCCGAGGCGGAGCAGAGGTTCGCCGAGTCGATGATTGAAGCCGGTGTAGACGTCCTGTTTGTCACGGATGATTACGCGGATAATCATGGACCGTTAATAAGCCCGAAACTTTTCAGGGAGTATGAGCTTCCCAACCTGAAGAAGATCGTCGAGATAGGGAAGAGGCATGATGTGCCCGTCTTAAAGCATTCGGATGGTAACCTTCATCCGATTCTAGACGACTTAGTGGATACCGGTATAGACGGTTTGCATCCGATCGAGCCCGGTGTCATGGACTTGGGGGAGGTCAAAGCGAGGTTTGGAGACAGAATCTGCCTGTTGGGTAACGTCGATTGTAGATACGTTCTACCCTTCGGTAGCGAGGATGATGTGCGCAAAGACGTTAGAAGGTGTATAGACGCAGCTGGCATGGGAGGAGGATTTATTTTAACCTCTAGTAATTCGATTCATTCAAACGTTAAGGTCGAAAACGTTTATGCGATGGTCGAAGAAGTGCGGAATTATGGGAGGTATCCATTACGTCGAGCTTGACGATCGACCGCGTATCCTCTAAATGGGGCTTTTTCTTCACCCATCTTAAGATGAATTTGGGATAATGGTGTGAATCGGCTAGCCTTGTTCACCTCATTTATACTTACCAATCGGTAACTTTATATATTACCTTTTAGTAATTACTTTTTGGTAGAAAATAATGGCCCTGAAATTACTGCTCGTAAGGGACGGCGAGGTCCTACTCGAGATGCCATTAATCGCGGAGGATTGGCCGAGGGAGAAGTTGAGGGATGAGCTGGAGAAGCTGGAGGACGACTTTGAAAGCTTCTCAAATTTCTTCGACGCGTTATCCAACGAGGGGAGGCTGAAGATGATGAAGCGGCTATTCGAGGATGAGGATCTCACCCTTGGTTTCGGCGACTTCATGAGGGACTTGGACCTGAACCCCAAGATCGTGTGGGAGAGCACTAGGAAATTGACGAGGGGTGGCCTATTGGAAAGGTCGGAGAACGGCAAGTATAGATGTCCACAGCTCGGTCAGGCGGAATTTCTCATGGTCAGCCTCGCCCTACGGAGTCTACTAAGGGCCTTCCAAGAGTTTGATGAATTGTAGAGATGGAGGTGAATTGAATGGCGTATTTTGACGAGTTGATGCGTGACATGAAGCTCTTTCAGAGGAGTCTCGTGGAGAGGATGATCGGCGACATGAAAACCCTCGACGAAGCCGTGAGGAGGGGCGACCTAAAGGGGCGATTCGAAGTGAGGGAGATAGATCAGCCGGACACAAAGGGATTCGTAGCGTACGGACATTTCCAATCCGAAAAACCGGTACGGCCCTTAGACCCTCATAGACCGGATTGGTTCCCGGAGAGGCCGATAAAGCCTCCTTTAGGAGAATCCCCGAACGAGGTTCGTGAACCACTAACCGACGTCTTCGAGGATGAAAGGTCTGTAAAGCTCATCGTCGAGTTGCCGGGGGCAAAGAAGGATGACGTACAGCTCAACGTATCGGATGGGCAGGCGGAGGTAAAAGCGAAGAACTTCTACAAGGTCGTAAAGCTCCCCACGGACAACTTGAATCCGGATAAGATCGACGCAACGTGCAGGAACGGAGTCTTGGAGGTCACCATACCGAAAAAGAAGGCCGTTAAAGGCGGAAGGAAGCGAAAGATAAAGATCGAGTGAGCAGAGGCGTGCAGATAGAGATCTACGATACCGACTATACAGAGTTCATCCGTCTCTTGGGAACGGCCCACTTCACTCAAAGGAGCGTCAAAGAAGCCCTTCAAACCGTAAGGAGTACGGGCGTTAAAGATCTAGCCCTTGAACTTGATTCGAAGAGATTCAACATTCTGAACAGGCTGTGTATTCGATGTCCGAGGAGAGACCTCTGCACATCAAAGTGCGAGTTCACCGCGGCGAGTGAGGCCCTCGGTAACGTCGACGCGAATATTTGGCTGATCGACATGTCCGAAGCGGAGATGAGGAGGAGGATCGGCGCTTTGAAGTACAGATGGGACTTGGGGAGACACC
>CAYFVN010000243.1:0-2426 GCA_964346575.1 uncultured Candidatus Bathyarchaeia archaeon | reverse complement strand
CCGTACTTAAATTTAAAGGGTTAGTGTGCTGAGTATTTGTTTAAGGCGTTTTGATTTGTCGGAAGTAAAGGTTCTGGGGGGTATTTTAAAAAATATTTTAAAGCCGATTAAAGATGACTTGGAATATATAAAAGAGCGAGTTGATGAGGCTAACACGCGCCTCAAAGATTTAACCAAACGTATCGAATCGCTTGAAGAGGAAATAAAGACTATAAGGGAAGAAAAAAGAAGGATTGCTTAATGCAGCGTCTCTCAAAGATTAAAATTAAAATCAAAGGTGAGGACGAGGTCAACTTCGCCCTTGAAGATGATTTAATGGAGTCCTTATGCACACTCAGGTCCAAAGAGGAGTTACCGGTTTTGGAGGTCCTAAAAATACTGCGTGCCTCAAAAACGGACAGTATATCGCTGAGTAAGGATAGACCATTCCATTTCCTATATGTCAGAAAGAATAGAAACTGTTTCGATATTACACTCAGAGAATCTGAGAAAGAAGTCGAGTTTAAAATGCCTATCAAAGCGCTCGACGAGTATTACAGATAATTGTAAAGGATTCGAAAGGGTTTTAAAAATCTTCTATATAACTTAATGTACTTAACACGTCTCTTAGAAATAACTCTGAAGCGTCGCTTTTATGAATAGGATCGAAGCGCACGCGTAAAGGGGCGATGTGGGAGGAGATCAGTTCTTCACATCGACTCCTTTGTTTTTCAAGAATTCTTTTACCTCTCTTATGGAGTACTTCCTGAAATGGAAGATTGAGGCGGCGAGGAGGGTTGTTGCTTTGCCCTCAACCACTCCCTCGTATAGATGTTCCAAAGTACCCGCTCCTCCTGAAGCTACTATAGGCAATTTAACCGCGTCTGCGATCGCTCTGGTAAATTGAATGTCGTAGCCCGACAGCGTACCGTCTCCATCCATGCTTGTGGGCAAGATCTCTCCGGCACCCAGCTTTTCACATCTTTTAGCCCATTCGACGGCGTCGATCCCAGCTCCCTCGGTTCCACCTTTAATTACGACCTCGAATCCGGAAGGCATCTCATGATTTCTCTTGCCGTCTATGGCTACGACGATTTTGTCTTTCCCAAACTTCTTTGAAGCTTCCAAAATGAGCTCGGGCTTTTTAACGGCGGAGGTATTTATAGATACCTTGCTTACGCCCAGATCGAAAAGCTCCTTCATATCCTCCAAACTAGATATTCCCCCTCCGACCGTTAAAGGTATCGAGACGACTTTCAGAACATTCTTAACCCATTCAAGCCTCGTCTTCCTACCTTCGACGGTGGCGGCGATGTCGAGCATGGCGATCTCGTCGGCCCCCTGGCTCGCATAGAACCTTGCATTCTCAACCGGGTCACCGGCGTCACGGATATCGACGAAATGAACACCCTTAACAACCCGTCCATCCCTCATATCCAAGCACGGCATGATCTTTACGGCTACCATGAGCTGAAACGCTCCTTACGTTCCAGTTTGATGAGACTTTCCACCTTAACTATTTTTCTATAGTGAACGTTTACTGACTGAGATCGTTTCGCAACACTGGGAGGGTGGAGACACCGTGGGGTGAAACGACAACCTTGCTCTCTCGACCCAACCTCTTAAAGGCCATCTCTAACGCTTCTTGGATGCTTCGTGCTGGGATCAGTTTCATCTCCCTAAGGACTTTCTCGGGGATATCCGACCCTACCAAGATCACCGTTGCGTGGTTTAGGATCTTTGCCATGATATACGGCTTGAATACCCCCGTCCCGTGCTCTCTATGGGCTCTGCGCATCAGCTCCTCGGTGTTCTCAGCATCTCTCATCCATCTATAAAATAGTTCGCTCCCAATCCCATCCTCGCATTTAGCGGGTATGATGATGAAGCCGCCCTTTCTAAGCGGGGGTTTCGATACGAGTGCGAAGTTATTGGCTGCTCTGGTGGCTTGGTATAGATTCACATCTTTCGGCCATCCCGGCGCTGATATCGCGATATCGAAAGGCTTCTCGATCGGAATTTTATACATTTGATCGTACAGCTCGATCAAAACCTTGTGGGCCTTCTCCACATCGCCGGCGGAAGCTCGGACGAGCTCATCTCTGCCATTCAATACGACATTCACTATAAAGTCCAATCCAACCTTTCTAGCCAGTTCAACTATATCCTCATAGATGGGGTTGCCCGTAATAGAGCCTATTTCAACCCTCGGGTCATTGATCCATCTGGGCTCATGGATGACGGATATAGCTTCATCCCCAGAAATACCCGGCAATATGCTCTTCCCGCCGCCACTGTATCCTGCAAAGGTATGAAGTTCGACGACCCCGGTAGCTACCTTGAGGTCAGCTTCCGCTGCCACCTTGTTAATCCAGACAGGCGTCTTTAAATTCTCGGTCGTACCGAAGTAGGTCAATTTATCCTTACTGGATGAATCGTGATTGACG
>CAYFVN010000242.1:0-3178 GCA_964346575.1 uncultured Candidatus Bathyarchaeia archaeon | reverse complement strand
GTCAATTCATTAGATTTCAAATCATTCCCCTTTCATCATAATCTTCGCTAGAATCACTGTAGCAATTCCGAGAAATGGTGCTACAAAGATAGCCATCGCGGAGGGATAGTTAAACGCCCCCATCTGCGTTTCTATAAATATCCTAACCGCTATAAGCTCTGTCAAGTGCGCTGGTCCACCACCTGCTATGACGTATGGAAAAGTGAACATTCTAAAACACATAAGAGATTGAAGGAATATGATGATCATGGTGACAGGTTTTAGGCTTGGAAGGGTTATGTGTTTAAACTTCAGCCAAGATGAGGCACCGTCTATGGCGGCTGCCTCGTAGAGAGTTGGCGGGATAGATTGTAATCCCGCCAAAAGCATTATGGAGAAGAAAGGCGTCCACTTCCAAATAGTGACTAGGGTTATAGAGAGGAACGCAAGTTCAGGGCCTAGCCATACTATTTTCATTCCTAGTAATCTAGAGAGGACTAGGTTAAAGAAACCCAACTCGTAATTGAAAAACCAATACCATATCAACGCTATTACGAAATTAGGGATAACCCAAGGGATTACCATTACTGCTCTTGCGAAGGTCCTCCCTCTAAATGGTTTATTCAAAGCTAGAGCGCACGCAAGGCCTATAAAGTAGGCGGTCGGTACTGAGTAGACCATGTATTTAATCGTGAGATAGATCGATTTTAGATAATATGAATCCTCGAGCAATTTCCGATAATTATCGAGTCCCACAAATATATTACCGGCTCCGTACGATTTCTCGTGAATAGATAGATCGAGAGCAGCCGAAAGGGGATAGAGGAAAACTGCTCCCAATGTCAATACTGCCGGAGCGATGAGTAAATATCCTAAAGGAATCTTACGCAAGTTCAAACCAGCTCTTTACAAAAAAGGGGGAGGTTGTTGAGGTTTTCACCCGTAATAGGTCTTGAAGAGATCCTCTATGCGACCATTAGCCTTTTCGACAGCCTGGTCTACGGTCATGCCTCCTATGCATGCGTCTTGCATCATGTCGACAATAACGTTTTTCGCAGAAACCTCATTAAATACGATCGAGCACTGACCTAACGGCCAGTTACTGACTCCTTTACCCTTTGGTGGGGTTAAGCTATCCGAATACGTTTTCCAGTAACCTGCTGGTGCTCCTGGCCTGTCCTTTTCGTTCTTCAATTTTTCCCATAGACTCTTCCATGCCGGAAATACGTGTCCAAAGGTAGGGATGACCGCTTCATTGTATAGCCCCTCTTTATCTTTAAGGATAGATATTATGTAGTCCTTCGCCAGGTCCGGATGCTCGCATGTATCGAAGATGTAGAACGTAGAGATGTTCATGTTGGCTTGATTATAGCCGTTTGGGCCTCTTGGCGGCGCTAACATCATCGTGTTTGGAAAGTACAAATCTTTGACTTCGTTCGTGACTATTTGGTAGTATGGGCTGGGGGCATTGATTATTACCGCGCATTTGCCAGAAGCATAGGCGTCATTGTTTGTCGGTGCTTTCCAGGTCGGAGCGTCGGGCGGAATGAGCTTGGCATCCCAACAGTCTTTAATGAATTGCAGGAATTGTCTCGTTTCCTCAGAATTGAAGATAAGCCCGTCAGGATACTCCCTTGACTTCATTACTCCTGCCCCGAAGCTCCACATCATGGTCATCCAGTTATGCTGATCGAAAGTACCCATCTGCATACCGAATGGGAACAAATCAGGATACTTATTCTTAATCTTCTTCATGGCCTCGAAGGTCTCTGCCCAGGTATCAGGTCTCTCGGGGTAACCAACTTCCGTGAAGATATCGTTTCTCCACATGAGTACATTGGGAGAATGCCATGTCCCGGCGAAGTACTTCTTATCCTCAATGGACAGCCCTTCAAGTACAACCGGGTCTAAATCGGAGACGTCTAGTTCTCTGAATACGTCATCCAACTCTAGGAGCTGTCTGGTTGGTTCAAACTCCGCAAATTGGGGGCCCCAAGTGACATTCTCTATATGCACTATATCGGGAGGATCTCCTGCTTCCACAAGCGCGGCTATCTTCGTTTTCCAGTCTGCTGGGAAATCCAGCTCGATATCCACGTTTCTCTTTTTCCCCCACTCGTCAGTTTTCTTCCTCAACCAATCCACAGTTGGGGTAGCAAAGTAAGGCCGACAATAGACATATAGATAAGGCTTCTTTGTGGGGCTTGGCTTAGGCTTGGTTGGTGTTGGAGTCGCAGGTTTTGGCGTCGTTGGTTTGGGCGTAGGTGTAACTACAGGGGTAGGCCTCGGTCTTGTAGCGTAATAGCCCGCAGCGGCTCCAGCAACTACGATTATTCCGGCACCGGCATATACATACTTCCGTCTACTAACTTTTTTTCTGACATATTTCCTCGAAAATTATTTATGTACTTAATTTTATATATAAATTTAATCATTTTTGGAAATCCTTAGATTGTCAAAATCAAGTATGTAAAAAAAATCATTGAAATATGGATTTTAATTGAAAAAATAAGCATTAGAGTTGCTTGATAAGTAAACTTATCATATAAAAGATCTATGGGGACGTATTATACTTGGTGAGTTAGATTAGAATGTGTTAAAATAATTGCCGCGCTTAATCTATCGAGATGCCCTATTGATCACCAAAACTATATTTCTGATAATTTGAGAAAGGCGATAAGCGATATTGATTTGTAGATTTGCCAGCCTAAAGGTGAGAAGGAAAACAGTAACCTCATCCTGGAGTTGTACTCCTCATATTCTCTCGATCCTAATCATGCTCTCAGGCATTTATTCTTTGAAGGAGTTCGTGAAATAGTGAGTGCTAGATCGTGAAGGGCTAATGTTATCCGCTTCACGAGTGATCGTCAGAGAAAGGTTTTGTACATCGGGAGCGGTGCTTTTCAACGTTTGTACAGCATTTGCCTCATTTCGCCTCCATTCTTCTTCCACCATTCGTACAGAACGATTATATCCCATCCTATACAGAAATCTCGGACACCCAGATCGATATACCTCTTCGCATCGTCAACGCTGCCTATCGTAGCCCTAGGTGAGACGTCCATCTTTAACGCTGTCTTTATGGTTTTTAATTCGGCCTCCCTCACTTTAGGGTGTTTAAGCTCTCCAGGAATACCGATGCTTAAAGAGTAATCTGCAGGGCCGAATTGCACCATGTCTACGCCTTCGACCGAGAGGA
>CAYFVN010000241.1:0-4103 GCA_964346575.1 uncultured Candidatus Bathyarchaeia archaeon | reverse complement strand
CAAGGTGACCTTTATACAGAGGGAGTTCGGGTCACTTCAATGATTAGCGATAAATAACTGTCGTTTAGTCATAGAATGCAAGGCTTACCCCAGAGATTTCGAATACAATATGGGAATCTACTCGCTAGCTATAGTTACCATGGACCTGGATTGGGGATTCAACTTAAACTTTTGGTCGCAAAGCACGGAGTCCATGACATTCTGGTGGATGCCGGGCCGTTATGGAACTGCCATGCCCGAGAAATTTGACGATCTATACCTGGAGCAAGCAGCTACACTTGATCCAGAGAAGCGTTGTGAAATAATGAAAGAGATGCAGCAGATGATATACGATTATGTTCCTTACCTCTTCATGCATAGCGAATCGACGGTAGCTGCGAGAGTGTCTAACTTGAAGGGCGTTACGTCCAGGACGGAATACTATTACTGGTACGATGCTTACTTCGAAGGCGAATCGAAGTCGATGATTGCTGGACCGTATACCATGGCATTAGTTGCTCCATCGCTCTCATCAGTATATCTGAAGGATATCATGGCTTCAGTAGTGTCCTGCATCAAGGATTGAGCTGCCTAGGAAAACATTTATTCCCCCCTTTTTTTAGATTATTGAGGAAACTAGCATATGCTGCCGACATACCTCATTAAACGAGTGCTTTCAGTGATCCCGACGATACTCGGTGTAACTTTAATCGTCTTTATAATTCTACGATTGATCCCGGGAGACCCTGTCACGATTCTGCTCGGCGGATTTGCCACATGGGAAGAAATGGAGACCGCCAGAAGAATGCTGGGCTTGGATCAACCGATTTACATCCAGTATCTCTTATATCTAGAGAGGCTGCTGAAGGGAGACTGGGGAGTCTCTCTAGAAAGCGGTGTGTCCGGTGGAGAGCCTGTACTCCCCCTAGTTATACGAAGATTCACAGCAACTCTACAGTTGGCTATTCTCGGGATTATTCTAGCTTCAGCCATAGGAATAACCCTTGGAATTCTATCCGCAACACATCGTGGACGCATAGACAAGATTTTCCGGACGATCTCGCTGCTAGGCTTCTCGATGCCAATATTCTGGATAGGAATGATCCTGATCATAGTGTTTTCATTGCAACTGCGTTTACTTCCCTCCATGGGACGTGGAGGGCCGGAGCATCTAGTATTACCCACCGTTACCTTAGCTGCCTACCTATTCGGATTGATTTCAAGGGTGACCCGAGCCTCCGCGTTGGACGTAATGCATCAAGACTACGTCTTAACGGCGCAAGCCAAGGGATTGAAAAAGAATAGGATACTTGTCAACCACGTCCTTAGAAACTCATTAATCCCCATAATCACTGTAATATCCCTGCAGTTTGGCGCGTTAATAGGAGGCGCCGTTGTAACGGAGACAGTCTTCAATTATCCAGGCTTGGGCTTATTGATTGTACAAAGCCTGTTTAGACGCGACTACCCTGTTGTTCAGGGGGGCATGATATTCATAGCAGTCGTAATGACTTTGACGATGTTGGGTTCAGATATACTGTATACGTATCTTGACCCTCGGGTACGTTATGCAAAGCATGAGTAAACCAGGAGATGCGGAATGAAAAAACTCTTCCACACGAACAAAATGGTAAGGAAATTGAAAGATGGATCGAACCAATTCGCGGACTTCGTAAAAGAAAGTTCGAGGAGAGATAAATCGATAATTTTCGCCCTATTCATTTTAAGCCTTCTCATCTTCTGCACAATCTTCGCGGATATTGTTGCTCCAAGACCGTATTATGACTTAAACCTACCCAATAAACTCCAGCCTCCAAGTTTAGAGTATCCACTTGGCAGCGACTCCATGGGCAGAGACATCTTAAGCAGAATAATCTATGGAGCGAGAATCCTCCTCTACTCAGTTTCTATAGTACTGCTGATTTCAACCAGTATAGGGCTTACATTAGGCCTTATTTCCGGTTACTACGGAGGCGTCATCGATCTAATTACCATGAGGGTAGCCGACCTCCTCTTAAGTTTCCCACCGATAATACTGGCATTTGGCATATTAGCCATATTGGGAATAGGATTAGAGAACGCGATAATTGCAGCAAGCATCTCCTACATCGCCCCGTTCGCAAGGTTGACAAGGGGACAAGTGCTGAGCACCAAAGAGCTACTATACGTAGACAACGCAAGAGCTATAGGTTGCGATGATACGCGAATCATTTTCCGCCATATACTGCCCAACATCACCAGTCCACTTATAGTACAAGTGACGCTTAACGCAGCGGCCGCCATACTTCTGATAGGTGCATTAGGATTCATTGGATTAGGAGCTCAGCCTCCAACACCTGACTGGGGAACAATGATGTACGAAGCTCGGGCCTACATGAATATCTCAATATACCCCCTCGTCTTCCCCGGCCTGGCTATCTTTGCATCAACATCTGCATTAAACATGTTAGGAGAGGCGTTGAGAGACTACTGGGACATAAGAGAGAAAACATTGTGAAAGCTCGTGCTTAAGAGTACCCATATATATAGCTCGATCAGTCGATCGATAGATGGAAAAAAGACTAGGAAAAAGCAGAAGGTGGCTTAAATGTTCATCCTCGAAACACGAGGACTCAAGACCTACTACTACACTTCAAAGGGTGTAGTGAAGGCGGTAGATGACGTTAGTTTTCGATTAAACGCCAAGGAGATATTGGGAATCGCTGGCGAATCTGGTTGTGGCAAATCGACGATAGCCCTCTCCTTAATGAGGCTTGTACCTTCACCTGGGCGGATAGCTGATGGAAAGATATTACTCAATGGAGAGGACCTCTTAGTTAAAAATGAGGTTGAGCTGGAAAAGATAAGGTGGAGTACGATATCGATAGTATTCCAAGGTTCGATGAGCGCCTTCAATCCCGTCCTTAAAATCGGCGATCAAATCTCCGAAGCCATCTTAGCCCATAAGGATGTTGAGAAGACCGAGGCGTCGAAGAGAGTTACTGAGTTGCTCACGCTCGTTGGAATAGACCCTTCGAGAGCTTCTAATTATCCTCATGAATTTAGTGGCGGAATGAAACAACGCGCCATGATAGCTATGGCGCTGGCTCTTAACCCAAGCATTGTCATAGCCGATGAGCCCACTACTGGCTTGGACGTCATCGTCCAGGCGCAGGTATTGAAGCTCTTGGAGAATCTGCAGGAAACACTGGGTCTGTCTATGATAGTGATATCCCATGACCTTTCGTTGATATCCGAAGTCTGCGATAGCTGCGCCATAATGTACGCCGGCAAGATAGTCGAGTACTCCGATACGGTATCTATCTTTAAGGGGCCTCATCATCCGTATGTGCAGGGTCTAATTAAAGCCTTTCCAAGCGTCAGAAGTTCAACAGAGCTGATCTCAATTCCGGGGAGCCCTCCTAACCTTATTAATCCTCCCTCGGGCTGTAGGTTCCACCCGAGATGCCAGTTGGCCATGAAAGTATGTCGAGAGGTTGAGCCGACATTAACGAAAAGAGAGAAGGAGCATTACGCAGCGTGTCACCTCGGGTGAAAACGTGATGGGAGAGGTTATATTAACAGTAAGGGATCTAAAGAAGTGGTTTCCACTTAGGAGAGGGCTCATTGACATACTCCTCAAACGACGGGATTATGTGCGTGCGACCGATGAGATCAGTTTTGACGTAGAAGAGGGAGAAATTTTCGGCCTCATAGGGGAAAGCGGCTGCGGCAAAACCACCACTGCAAGACTAATAGCTAGACTTGTTGAGCCTACAAGCGGTAAAATATGGTTCGAAGAAAACGAAATATCATCTTTAGGTAAGAAGGAGCTGAAAAAAGTTCGACAAAAAATTCAAATGGTGTTTCAGGATCCATATGAATCTTTGAACCCGAGAATGACAATATTTAGTCTCCTAGCCGAGCCGTTGACCATATACAATGTAGCCAAAAACAGGAGCGAACGGAAAGCTACGGTAGAGAAAGCTCTAGAAGACGTTGAATTGATCCCCCCCGATGATTTCATCAATAGATATCCCCACCAGTTAAGCGGCGGTCAAAGACAGAGAGCCGCCATAGCTAGATCTCTGATACTTCAACCAAGTTTTCTGGTCGCAGACGAACCCGTATCGATGTTAGATGCG
>CAYFVN010000240.1:0-4879 GCA_964346575.1 uncultured Candidatus Bathyarchaeia archaeon | reverse complement strand
CTAATAAACAGGGGGATGATAGATAAAATGAAGCAAGGAGCTATCCTCATAAATACCGCGAGGGGGAGGATAGTCGATGGAAAAGCGCTGCTTCAAGCCATTAAAGAGGGCAGGATCGGTGGAGCTGGGTTAGACGTGTATCATGATGAACCTCCAAAAGAAAACTGGGAGAGGGAGCTGGTATCCCATACAACTACGGTGTGCACAAGCCATATAGGTGCACAAACGAAGGAGGCTCAAGAGTTAGCTGCCAAAATCGCTGCGGAAGAGATAATCCACGAACTCGCCTGAAATTAAGAGATTTACTGTTCACTGTAAGCTATTGAAAATGGGGAGATCTTTCATGAGCCAGATGTCGGACTGGGAGAGTTGGAAGCATATTACGAAGCTTGATCCGGATAAATCTAACACAAGTGAACTCATTGAGAAAGTAGTAAACAGCGGTACAGATGCCATAATGGTGAGTGGAACCCAGAGGATTACCCGAGATAAAGTTGAAAGTCTAACGAAAAAGCTTGTTGGAAGGGGAGTTCCGATTATAATCGAGCCATCGAACAAGAACGCCGTGCTGTTTGATGCGGATTACGTATTCATTCCACTCGTTCTAAATTCGGATCAGAAATGGTGGGTCTTAGACGCGCATGTAGACTGGATAGTTTACTCTAAAGAGGGAGGAGGAAAGATACTTTGGGAAAGGGTACTGCCAGAAGCTTATATAGTGCTGAATCCGAGTTCGGCTGTTGCACGGCTCACCAAATCTAAAACGAGCCTTTCTAGAGAAGAAATTTTGGGGCACATCGAATTTGCGGATTATTTCATTAAATTTCCTATAATATACATTGAATACAGCGGAAGTTATGGCGATCCAGAAATAGTGAGAATGGCTCATGATCATATAAGAAACTCAACTCTATTCTATGGCGGCGGGATAGATTCAAGAGAGAAAGCTCGAGAGATGAGCAGGTACGCCACAATCATAGTTGGTAATATAGTCTATGAAGACATAGATAAATTTCTGGATACTATTATTAATTAATGTCAAAGCTAGTCGCGCGTTCGATACTGCATGTTTTCACATTCAATAATCCCGTAAGCAAGTAAGAAGTAAGTCCCTGCATAAACAATATAATAGACCATCGAACACTGTTAAGACTGGATTCCAATAACGGAGATAATCCAGAAATGATTGTAGAAATATTCACTATTGGAAGCGAATTATGCTATGGTAGAATTCGAGACACGAACTCGTTCTGGATGGCAGATCAATTGACGCGAATCGGAGCATTAGTGAGTAGAATCACTTGCATAAGAGATGGTCTAAATGAGATTTGTTCCACATTAAGAGAGGCTATAGAACGTAAGCCTCATATTATCTTTACAACAGGCGGGCTAGGACCTACATCCGATGACCTGACCATAGAAGCTCTGGCAAAACTCATTCATCGCGACATTATCCTCGATAAGAGTACTTTAGGGGAGTACGCAATTAGGAGAAATATGAGGGTGAATGCCCTTCCCAAGAACATCGTTTCGATGGCTAGAACCCTGAAGGGAGCAAAATGCATCCCGAATCCGGTAGGGGGAGCTCCTGCCACGGTGATAGAGGCAAACGATATTATGTTTATAACCCTTCCAGGCCCTCCAAGAGAAGTTAGAGCAATCTTTTCAAAACGATTGAAGCCCGTGCTTAAAGCCAAAACTGGGCGAGTCAGCGTGAACGCGCGTATCGTTGCTTCAATGCGCGAATCCGAAGTATCGCCGTTGTTGGATCAGGTGATGAGGGAGATTCCAAGTATATATTTGAAGCCGTTGGTGAAGAGCTATAGGCCAGATATCGGATTGCCCATTGAAATACTGACATTCGGAGAGAATAGGTCTATGTGTATTAAGAGACTTAGGGAGGTCGTCGAACGCATTAGGACACTTGTCGAGGCGAAAGAACGCAAGATCACCCTAATTAAAAACATCATTTAATTCCGACGCGTGCTCTTTTTAAGAAATTAGCTTCGCTAGGTCTCAGCTAAACCTCTCTTCGATCTCCTCTTTAATTATTGACAGCGTGTACTTTATATCCTCCTCTAATATCCCTCTATGAGTTACCATTCTAACCGTGAAATCGCCAAAGTTTAACGCTTTGACACCTCGCTCATTTAGAGCCTCTACGAAGGCGGTAGAGGATGATCCCAGCTTTCGAACGTTGGAAACGACTATGTTTGTCTGGACCGAGTTTAGATCAACCTCTATTCCTTCGATCTTGGATAAGCCCTCAGCTAAATATCTGGCGTTTCTATGATCTTCCTCAAGCCTGTCGACCATTTTCTCCAGAGCTATTAAACCAGGTGCGGCTATTATGCCCGCCTGTCTCATACCGCCGCCCAGCATCTTCCTGGATTTCCTAGCCTTTTCTATGAACGATTCATCGCCAGCTACCAGGGAGCCTACTGGAGCGCTTAAGCCTTTGGAAAGGCAGAACATGATTGAGTCAACGTGCCTAGTAAAATCTTTTACATCCGCTTTCAAAGCAACAGCGGCGTTGAATATTCTAGCTCCATCAAGATGGACCGATAAGCCTCGCCGTCGCGCGACCTCTTCCAAGGAAGCCATGATGTCGGGGGATAACACGGTTCCACCAGCCCTGTTATGAGTATTCTCAATGCACAGAAGAGTGGTTTTTGGTTGATGTATATCCCTGGGTCTTATAGCAGCCTCCACGTGTGTTGGATCTAGAGTCCCCTTTCTTCCCTTTATTGGCCGAGGGATCAATCCTGCTACGGCTGAGACGCCACCAACCTCATAGTAGTATATGTGAGATTCGGCTTCCAAAATTAGTTCCTCACCCCTTCTAGCGTGGCTTAGAAGAGAGACCAAGTTCCCTTGAGTCCCACTCGTCACCAGGAGGGCGGCCTCCTTACCCGTCTTCTCGGCAGCAAGCTCCTCTAAGGCGTTAACGGTGGAATCCTCCCCGTATACATCGTCACCTAACTCGGCTGTTTTAATAGCTTCGAGCATATCATCTGTAGGCAGGGTAACCGTATCACTCCTCAAATCTACTATAGGATCATGGACCAAGGTGGACACCTATGGAACGGCTCATATATGAGCAAGCGATGAGATATAAAATCTTCAAATTTAAACGTTATAAAAAATTACCGTATCTTTTTTATAGGCTAGGAAAACACTCTTCTTGTTGGAGGTATACCTGAATTTGGACGATGATCCCGAGCTTGAAAGGTTGAGGATAAAAAAACTTAAGGACATGATGGATCTAAAGGATAGAAGTGGAGAAGGTATCCCTCAGAGCAGGGTAGATCGCCCCGTAATACTTACAGACGAAAACTTCGAAGAAAAGCTAGCAAAGAGCTCTTTGATGGCTATAGACTTCTGGGCTCCATGGTGCGGGCCTTGCCACATGATTGCACCTATTATAGAGAGACTCGCCAAAGATTATGCTGGAAGTATAGTGTTTGGAAAACTTAACGTAGATGAAAACCCGGATACTTCTATGAAGTTCGGTATAATGAGTATTCCTACACTCATTATATTCAAGGATGGGAAACCAATAGACAAGATTGTTGGGGCGCTTCCTAAAGCGGTCCTAGAAGACCGTATACGTGGATATCTTCCCGGCTAGAGATTCGTCCTAAAAGTTCTTTACGAACAGCGCGCACTAGTATTGCCGTGGAGTCGAGCCCTCCAGTTTAGGCCAAGACTGCCCTTCCAGAATTCAAGGATCACCTAACCCTCTATGTAGCTTTTAATTACTTCTCTAATACTTTTACTTGCTTCATCAATCTTAGAGGCTTTACCTTCAATCTCTACTCTCAACTTTTTTAACGTTTTCTTCCGGGATCTAATCATTCTCTCGACCTCTTTTGGAGACGGCGAGCCTGTAGAAGATCTGGCCTTCAGAGATGCATTGGGGTTAAGCGTCTTCTCCAACTTAGAGGAGTCTACAACCGTAGGGTGGTCTAGAACCTTACTGCTCAAATCCTTTATAATACGGGTGTCTAGATCACGGAGCCTTTTTCCTTCGCTTATTAGACGGTTTACTATGCGCCCTACCAGGATGTGTGCCTTCCTGAAGGGGATACCGTAATCCACTACCAACATTTCAGCTAGGTCTACGGCTAAAGCGAAGCTGTCCTCTACGACTCGACTTAACCGTTCTCTGTTAAAATTTAAGGCTGGGATCATATCTTTGAGCATCTCTAGACTGCTCACGACCGTTTCGATGCCGTTCTTTAGAGGCGTTTTGGACTCCTGAAGATCTCTATTGTATCCGGTAGGAATGCCCTTTAAAGTCATTAGCAGAAGAGTCAAGTATCCGTATATCCTCGAGGAGCGTGCTCTAATGAGTTCAAGTACGCACGGATTCTTCTTATGTGGCATGACGCTCGAAGTTGAAGCGTATCTGTCGGGTAAGTCAACGAAGTTGAACTCCGAGCTTGACCATAATATCAGGTCTCCACACATCCCGGCGAGGTTATTGCATAACATTGCAAGAACAGACAAGATCTCTAGTACGAAGTCCCTAGACGACACAGCATCTAAGCTGTTCTCTACTAGACCGTCGAACCCTAAGAGTTCACTGGTTCTTAAGCGGTCTATAGGTAGTCTTGTACCTCCTACGGCACAAGCCCCCAGCGGGTTCAGGTTAACATGTCTATAACAATTTAGAAGTCTATCGAGATCTCTTTGGAAAACGTCGAAGTAGGCTATAAGATAATGAGCGAGCGATCCTACCTGAGCCTGCTGCGTATGCGTATATAATGGTAGAAGCGTGTCAAGTTCGCTGAGGGCCTTATCAAGTATAACCTCTAAAAGCTCCATTATAAGCCTATAAACTTTCAGAAGTTCCTTTCTGGTCTTAAGTCGTATG
>CAYFVN010000239.1:0-5790 GCA_964346575.1 uncultured Candidatus Bathyarchaeia archaeon | reverse complement strand
AATATGCGGCGTACGTAAGATCTTACCCGTAAGTTCGGAATTGAAGTACGCCGCAACTATCATTAGATCCGGGTCTACGGGTATTCTGAGTATTCGGCATGTCCCAGGCTGACCTGGTTTATAGGTTACTACACACCCGCCTACCATGAGGGCCGCCACCGTACCCAACCCCGTACGGCAAGCTATTTCAGCTTTATGGGCTATCCTGGCGGCATCGTTCAGGGTCAGCTTTAAATCCAAGACCTTCGAGAGGGCGAGTGATAGGGAGAGGGCTGCCGCTGCGCTGGTCCCGAAGCCAGCACCTATAGGAGGCTCCACAAAGTGTCTAATGGAGACCTTGAGGTTCTTATCCAAAGCCCTTCTTAGGAGCGTGTCGGCTACCCTGAGGCTTGTCACGGCCTCCCCATTTAGAGATCGGTTTACGAACACCTCCACACTGGTTTCCTCGGATCTCTGGACTGTGACGTGTGTGGTTACTCCCTTGGTTATGGTGAAGCCTCCACCTATGGCACCGGTCGGGTTTCGGATGGGCCCGTGTATCCTAAAGAAGCTCGATATTCCGGCAGGGCTGTAAGCTGATGTCTGGATTACACGGCTTTTTACCATGGCTAAGTTTTCCCTCCGATGTTCGAGGCTGGGAAGGCCTTCCATACTGCTTTGACTATGGGAGGAGCCAACAAGAGTAGGAATGGCATCTGGTTCGAGAAAGTCCATGCAAACCAGGTAACCGCCGCCGCTGCTGGGAGCTTCTCTCCCATCGTCATGGGCAATATGAAGAATTGACTGTAGGTCCATACGCCAAATCCCACGATGAGGCTTCCAAGCGCGTTGCCCAGTACTGTCGAGACGGCAAATGAGGCCACTCTCCTCCACTTTAGATGGGTGAGTATGAGGATGGCTACGGTTATAGCCGCGGTTAAAATCATCGCCGAGGCACCTATCTCCTGTCCTCCCACTATCCAAGTTAAGGTGTAGAGAGTGGCCGATATGGTTGCAGCTGAGGCGATCCAGGACTTCGGGCTCAGCCTCCTATTGGATAGGATACCTATAACGGTGAACATGGCGAAGTTGGCTGGTACTCCTACGGTAAGGCTTAGGAGTGCGTCTCCGTGGACCACCATGTCGCTTATGAATATGCCTATTGCGGCCCCTATCCCACCGACAGCAGGGCCGAATACGGCCGCGAAGACGGCGGGGATAACCACGGCTATGCCCCAGAACCTTACGACGCCCACTATTGGAGCAAATATACCGAAGTAGGTGAGCAGCCCCAGTCCAGCGTAGAGGGCCGCGTTCACGGCTGTTGCCGTGGACTTCAAGGCGGGGCTTTCTGTAGGCTTCATAAGGGCGTCTTTATAGATCTGTAGGTAAAAGAAGTTTATCTTTAAAGACTTTAAAGTAATTATACTTTCGATGTTTCAAGTCGCTAGTTTTATCGAGCGCGCGATATCACACGTCTCTTTTTGTGAAGAGCCAAGTCGTTGATATGTAGAATGGATTATTTACACATAATTTTATTGAACAATTAGAAAAAATTTGAAGGATGATCAAGCAAAATTAATAGGGGCTTGCGCCAGCCTTCAATTCGGGAACTCAACTGCGAGTCTGGAGTCGAATTTCCAGCCTTCTTTATTGGAGTTGATTTTGGATAGCGCTGTTCTAGCCCTTCTCGTATCGACGTCTAAAAAAAGTTTGACAATATGCGGACAGAACTTTTTTTCTGAACTCGTTTTAGACCATATGGGGCAGTAATGCGTTATTGTGCGTTGTTCAAAATCTATGTCGACGGTCGTATCCCCTATATAAAAGGCTAGCCTTCGCTTACCGTCTTCACGAGTAGATATGTCATTGCTCGATATGGACTCTGCCTTTTTTATTGTTTCTTTATCCGCAAATTTCAGCAAGAATTTTTCTATGGATTTATCATCGATCAGGCCCGTCCAAACCTCGAGTGTTACCTTTGGCTCTTGCGCCCGGAGTTTTCCTCTCCGGTAGGAAGCCACCCTGCCTAGTGCTGCATCTCTATGCGGCGTAACGATGCCGAGCATCTGCATTATCTGAAGGCAATTCTCAGGAGCGTAGCCGTGGAAGTGATTATTGAAGTATCCGATGACCTTTTTAGCTTTTCCAGCGGCCTCAGTGACCCGTGGAACAGACTCTCTCAACTCTTCATCCGAATACTTATAGTTGAACCATGGTCTGCTGCCTCTCCCATGCCACCGAAAATAGGCGATATCCGAAGTGACGTGGACATCGGGTGGAAGTAACGGCTCATCTACTACCGTATAGGCTACTCCATATTTCTCTAGGAGTTTGAATGTTACATCCCGAAGCCATGAAACGTGTCTGAATTCCACGGCGAAGTACGGACTGTTAGGCAGTAGAGTGAGGAACGATTCCAGCTTCTCGGTGTTGAATTTTAGGAAGGGGGGGAGTTGAACAAGGATGCATGCCAGTTTTTTCGCTTCTATTAAGGGTTTCAACACTTCTATGAATAAGTTGAGATCCTCTTGAACACCTTTAGAAGCGTTGAGGACTTTTTTGTGGGTTATTGTTTGTGAAAGCTTAGCTGAGAATAAGAAGTTTGGTGGCGTATATCTGGTCCAGCCGAGGACCACTCCATTTTTCGGAAGAGCGTAGAACGTGGAGTTGATCTCGGCTGTGGGGAATATCGAGGTGTACTGCTTGAGTTTTCCCTTCCTATGTGGGTATAGGATTTCCTCCCATTCCGCATAGCTCCAACCGGACGTCCCGAGCAGAATCTCGGTCATGGCTCAAAACAACCAATTTAGTGCTCTCTTTAGCGCGTGCTAATTTAAGCTTACTATAAGTTAGGTTTATGATATAGACTATATTCAACTCGTCGGGTGATTTAAATAATAAGGATAGTTGCATAATAGTCCATCTTGAGCAAGGTTGAAAGATTTCAAAGTAGGGGCTGGAGGATGGGCTTATTTCCAGGTTCCAGGAATGGATTCTCTAGTTGCCTACTCCAAGGCTTTCAACTTCGTTGAGGTAAACTCGACATTCTACGAGATTCCTAGCTTGGACGAAGTCTCTTCATGGCGTAAGAGATCTCCACCAGACTTTGAATTTTCAATCAGATGCCATAGAGACCTTACCCATAAATATAGGCTGGAACCGAGATTCGAATCATATCGGATACTGAGTAAGATGCTGGATGTATGTAAAACACTTGAGGCAAATATACTGCACATTCAAACACCAGCAACTTTCGAGATAACTCCTCCAAAGACGAATTCTATCCGTGACTTGTTAAGCTCTTTCGATTTTAAGGGGGTACGAATAGCCTGGGAGAGCAGGCGGGGTAAGGCTAAGAAAATAAAGGCTTCCCTTGTTAGCTTGATGCGAGACCTTGACATAATACCATGCGTCGATCTTTCAAGAGAGGTCCCTCCCTTTGCTACTGATATTCTATATTCAAGGCTATTTGGAAAGGGTTCCCATAATGTATATCAATTCGATGATGAGGAGCTAAAGACGGTAGACTGGAGAGCATCGGAGGAGGAGCATAAGAAAACCGTCTTATCTTTCCACGGCGTGAGGATGTATAAGGATGCTGCAAGGTTTAAAAGGTACAAGCAAACTGGGGAGTTCCCTCCAGTCACCAGTTCATCCGGCTTATCCTCGCTCAGAGAAGTGTTAAGTGAAGACTCGGAGTTTCCAACAACAAGAGATAAGTTGATCCGGCATCAAGGATGGAAAGTCTTCGATCTAACCTCGACGAAGAGAGTTCACGCAGAGGGAACTCTCCAGAAACTACCTAACCAAACATTTCATAACCTAGAGGAGGTAATACAGAAACTCGAGGGGCAAGATGCCTGAGAGTGAGGGACCCGTTGAAATTGCATCATGTGTTTATCCCAATTCTTGCAGCTATTATTACATAGAAACCTGCTAAGCCCTTCCATTTCCCCCATTTCTCGGCGATTCTACGGACTTCCCCGCCTGATATTTCTCTGTCGTTACAGTAGTAATGCGATATGCATTTCCTTATACCTAGGTCGTCGGCGGGCAACGCGTCTAACCTTTGCATTCCTCTAAGAGCCGTAAGTTCCGCGGTCCAAACGCCGATCCCTCTTATCTCATCGAGTTCGCTGACGATCTCTTCTGTACTCTCGTATTTCCTGTATTTGTCTAAATCTATTCGTCCCTCTTCAATCAGTCTAGAGATATCTCGGATGTATTCTGCTTTTCTCATACTCAAACCACATCCACGAAGTTCTTCGATGGTTGCAGAAGCTAGTTTCTTTGAGGTTGGAAAAGCATAGTAGATTTCGTCGCCTAACTTCAAGGTGTCACCGAAGTATCTCACTAAGTTTCTTTCCATGCTATGCGCCGCATTCAGCGAAATTTGCTGCTCAATTATCGAATGGATTAACGCTTCAAAAACAGTAGGTGTCCCGGGGATTTTTAGACCTTTAAGCCTTGAAGTTAATTCCGACATAATTTCGTCGTTTTTAATTCCATCGTAGAAGGGGTTTAGATCGACTCTTAGATTAAATTGGGAACAGATGATCTCCTCCGCTCTTATCTTATCGTTGTTGGTGATTTCCCCATCAGATTTTAAGTCAACCGATAGTTTCGGATCATCTACCCTTCCCAATTCTTTCAAAACTGTAAGAATCAGCTTATTTTCGACTCTTAAAACCTGCCAGTATCTCTCACCCTCGTATCTCCGAATCTGTTTATCGCCACCAGAGAAGATGTAAGCACTTAAATCGAAGTCAAACGGCGGAGACGGTTTCAAAGTAAGCATCATGGCAATAAAGAAATATGTTCGTAGGCGATAAACCCTTCGCCGACACGGGGAGCGGGCGATTGGTTTTATAAATCAATCTTACTTTTTCATAATATAACAAATTAAATTACTAGTTTTCAAAGTTTCATTTGATAAGCTCAGCCTTTCCTAGATGGGTCTTTCTAAAGGTTAAACTTTATATCTCCTCTTTTTATCTCGTTGATTTTTATACAATAACGCAAGGCCGGATTCGATGCAAATGAAAACTAGCCCAAGTCGTCAGAGAGATAGCCTCTTCATATTCTCATTGGCTTTCATTGGCGATGCCACAACCGTTATGCTGGGCATATCCATACCCATCTTGGCCTACTACTTGGGAGCCACCGCACTGGAGTTGGGGCTGATAGGAGCCTCCTTCGCTCTAATCTACTCATTTGCCCCCGCCATTATGGGCGCGGTCTCTGACCGTGTCGGTTATAGGCGTATAATGACCGCTGCACTACTTTTCAGAGGCGCAATCTGCCTCTTCTACCTCTTCAGCACGAGCACGCTTCAACTCGCCCTAGCTAGGATAGTTGAAGGGCTCTCTATCTCACTTTTATGGCCTTCTTTGGAGGCCTACATAGCGACCTCGCGTGAAAGTGATGTCGACGCTTCACTCAAGAAGTTCAACATCGCCTGGAGTCTGGGCTGGGTGGCCGGTCCCATCCTAGCCGGTACGCTTCTAACATTCACTCTAAAACTACCCTTCTTTGTAATCGGTGTGCTTAACCTCCTATTCGGAGGCATATGTATCGCTACCTTAAAGGAACCTAAAAAAGCAGTGTTGACAGTAATCGATGAACGGGAGATCGAGACGCCTCGACTCGACCAACTCGTAGCTTCAATCACCATGTTCTCAACCAGCTTTGCTGTTGCCTCGGTCCTCGCCTTCTTTCCTGCTCAAGCGGTCTCAGCTGGGATATCTTCTTTCCAGGTCGGGTTGATGGGTCTGGCTTTAGGCGCTATCCGAGCAGGCTCCTTCTATT
>CAYFVN010000238.1:0-2106 GCA_964346575.1 uncultured Candidatus Bathyarchaeia archaeon | reverse complement strand
GTGTACCATCCTGTGGCACATAATACGTTCACGCCGGTCGCCCTTGAAATCCCCTTTACGCCCTTGACGTCCCTTCCAATTCCAGGTAATGTTAAGTCTACTATGCTATCTCCACCAGCCATCTTGTATCTCATAAGCTCAGAAATAGCATCTTCAACGCTGTCCAGCTTCAAATTTTCTCTTGATATCTTTCCATCCCTCATCAGGTCTCCCCTAATTTCTAAAGTCGGTTTCATATCGACCAGCTGGAATTTTGAAGGCTCATAAGGCCTCATCCACACACATGTCCCATCGAGAAGAAGATGCTCGTGACTCATCGTTATTCCTAGATCCTCAGGTGCGATATAACCCGTAACGGTAGAAATCTTCGTCATACTCCAGCATCGAATTTCATCCAGTATAAAAACCTTTGTCTAACGCTTAGTCTAAAGCTTCTTGGATGTATAATTCAATACCAGTCAAAATTACTCAGCTCTTCGATGCGGCTGCTTCATCCACGGTTTGCAGTCCGATGAACCACACTTATAAAGTGGCTCGCATTTAAATGCGTACTAAATCAGATGTGGAAGATGGGACGGATGAAGGTCTTAAGCATTTTGATGGAGGTCGACGAGTTATGCCCGTAATCCCTGGTTCGGACTCCGAAAGGGATGCCCTGATCGAGGTTGCCAATTTCATGCTCGTATCCGCTAGGACGGCGCCCAAGTCCGGTGGTAAGGACGACGTTAAGACGATGCTTATTGTAGGTCCTGAGAAGGATAGCCTGGCGGAGGAGATGGAGCGCATAGGGAGGGAGCGTAAGAATAAGGGCTTCCTGCGGGATGCCGGCAACGTGAGAGATTCGGAGGCCGTTATCCTGTTAGGTGTGGACGGGCTGAAGAATTTCGGTTTGGACTGCGGTGCGTGCGGCTATGGGACCTGCGCCGAGTTTACCGAGGCCGTGGCCGAGGGGAGAAAAGGCGTGGAATATTCCGGTCCTACATGCGTCTTCAAAGCTTTGGACTTGGGTATAGCCTTGGGCTCCGCTGTTAAAACGGCGAGCCTACTGAACGTGGACAACCGGATAATATATCGTGTGGGGACAGCCGCCTTGAGCATTGGCCTTATGCGGGATGCCAACGTGGCTATGGGAGTACCAGTATCGGTTAGAGGAAAGAACATCTATTTCGACAGGCCGAACCCGACCTAGAGATTAATATCCATAGTGAGGGAAAAAGCCTTTCATAAAGTCTAATCTAAAGTCTTTAAAATTATGTAAAGGTTTCATCCTCCACCTGCAATTGGCAAAATAGAAACCGAATCGCGGTCTTTAAGTTCCGTATCTAATCCTTTTAAATACTTGATATTTCTCCCATTCACCAATACTGCGGTTTCTGAACGGATTTTATCTTTCTCGTCAATCAATTTCGTAATAAGGTTTGAGTCTCTGTCCTTGGCTAATTCAAATATAAAATTGCGTACCGAACTTCCATGAGGAATCTCCAGCGTCATCCGACTCTTCTTCATACGATCTCTCAGATTCCCGAAGAAGCTAACCCTTATCAGCATATTCTGGATCCTCAAAAAAAGGGGGGGAGGGAATATTTATACTCCTATATCCTGTGCAGCCTTATCGAGCCCGAGCTCCCTCAGCTTAGATTTTGTGGGTTTGCCGCCTTTCCACCCTCTGAGTTGGTAGTACTCCTCCAGCATTTCTTTAAATCTTGAAACTTGTCCCTTTTTCGGCCCGTCTGGAAGTGGTTCTTCAACGAATCTCTTCGGTAGTTCATCTTCCCAGTTCGTCCCTTCCCTAACGTTGAAGGCTCTCTCTAGATTGTATATCCTCTCTCCAACCTTCATTATGTCATCTTCTGAGTATTGCCATCCCGTAACGGCCGAGAGTGTGGAGGCAAACTCTTTAGCTCCAACGGCAAAGGTGTTAAACTTGCACACTATTAGGCTGTCACACGTTGAGTACAGGTCTTGGAATATCTTTACCCACTTCGCTTTACCTTCGGTCTCGAGGGGATCTAGCTCGATCTTTTCTCCGCAGATCTCACCTACTACTTCGCCTGCGATGACGTATGCTCTGAGGTGGCACCCTCCCCTGTTGGATGTGGCGTAACC
>CAYFVN010000237.1:0-2552 GCA_964346575.1 uncultured Candidatus Bathyarchaeia archaeon | reverse complement strand
TACTATTTCACTGGCGATGGTGCCAGGGTCTACAGTGATATTGGAGACATAAGGCTGACTGGAAGGATTGATGACGTGTTGAAGGTTGCGGGACATAGACTGTCAACGGCGGAGGTGGAGGACGCGTTGAATAGGCATGAGACTGTATCGGAGAGCGCTGTGGTGGGAGCAATGCATGAGATTAAAGGCGAGGCTCCGATAGCCTTCGTCATAGTCAAGGGGCGAGGACCTTCAGAAGAGTTATCCAAAGAACTCGTGAAACAGGTTGAAGACGTGATTGGGCCAACTGCTAGACCTGAGAGAATAGTCTTCGTTGACGAGTTACCTAAAACTAGAAGTGGAAAGATCATGAGGAGAATCCTGAAGCGACTGGTTATGAATGAGGAAGTCGGAGACATAACCACTCTACAGAACCCTTATTCAGTTGAGATACTTAAAGAGAAGTTCATCGCTGAACGTAAGCACTTAGCGCGCGTGACGGGATAAAAGTGCAGTATGATAATTCTTTAAAATTACTACTGAAAAAGAGAATGGGTCAGGGAGCCGATTTACACTTTGCGGAACTGCGGCTACACGGTCTACGAGAAGAAAAGCATTCAAAGGTTCATTTCATGAGAAAACTCTTCAACATCCTGACATTTCTAGGAATCATTGCGTTCTGTGTGAGAAATCCATCGCCACCAACCATTCCACTAGACCAATATAATTCTCTCATGCTTTCATTGATAGCATTATGCGCTTCAGGAGCAATGTACTTCCATGCTGTCGAGATTATGAGAAGAAAGAAAGTCTAGGGAGGTACGCAAGATAGGATTAAAATTATCAAGCCCTAGAGACTTGATTGATAACGCGCGCTTCATAGACTTATTTGAGATCTAGGAAGGTATTTTTCAGAATGGTTAAAACTCCAGGACAATTAATATACAAAGTAGAAGAGACCAATCAAATAAAAATTACGATAAAACACAATAAGAGTCGGAAAGATATCTGCAAACATTCCTGATAGAGAATTATCCAAAATAAACCATTGGAGAAAACGAGCCTTGACGTATTCTTTCGGGAGGGATCTTAGTCGTTGGAGATCATAGTATGTATAAAGCAAGTTCCCGAGACTACTGAGGTTAAGATAGACACTAAGACGGGTACATTGATGCGAGAAGGCGTTCCAGCGGTCCTGAATCCGTTTGACCTCCACGCAATAGAGGAGGGATTGAGGATTAAAGAGAGAGTTGGGGGAAGCGTTACCGCGATCAGCATGGGGCCGCCTCAAGCCGAGGAGGCTGTCAGGGATGCTTTGGCTATGGGTTGTGATGGAGGAATATTGTTAACGGATAAAATTTTCGCGGGAGCCGATACGTTAGCGACCTCCTATACTCTCGCATATGGAATTAGGAAAATGAGACGATTTGAATTGGTTATATGTGGGATGAAGACCGTTGACGGGGACACAGGCCAGGTGGGGCCGGGGCTTGCTCAAGAGTTGGGAATACCTCACGTCGCCTACGTAAGTAAGATAGACGAAATAGCCCCTGATCATGTCGTGGTTGAGAAGCTTGTAGAGGACGGAGTAGAGTCGATTAGATGTCCGCTGCCTTGCTTAATAGCGGTTGTCAAGGGGATAAACGAGCCTAGGCTTCCCTCCTTAAAATTGAAGATCAAATCTAGGAATACGAAGATTGAGATGTGGAACTACACGGACTTAGAGGGTGACAAGACGAGATACGGTTTAGAGGGGTCTCCCACTCAAGTGGTTAAAGTCTTCACTCCTGAGCCACCATCTAAAGGCGAGCTCATCGAAGGCTCTCTGAGGGTGCAAGCGGAGAAGCTGTATTTTAAAATAAAGGAGTTAAAAATCATTTAAGGAATGGGAGAAAATTGTCTGAGATCAGGGTAGATAGGAGTGAATGCGTCGAATGTGGCTTGTGCTTCAAGGTTTGTCTCTTCGGCTGCATAACCATGGTGGGAGGCTACCCGAAGTTCAAAGACTGCAGGTTCTGTGGAATATGCGTATCAAGATGCCCGGTAGCCGCCATATCAATCAAAAGGGTCGATTTGGCTGAGCTAGACCTAAAACGGTATCAGGGCGTAATGGTGTTCGCCGAGCAGAAAGATGGAAAGCTGGTGCAGGTGGTCTACGAGCTGGTGGGGAAGGGAAGGGAGCTAGCTGAAAAGCTTGGGGAGCCGATACAAGCCGTCTTGTTAGGTGAAGAGGTTGGAGGATGTGCTGAAGAACTCCTCAAATATGGGGTAGATAAAGTATACCTTTACCGGCATCCCGATTTAAAGGACTTCAGGGATGACCCATACAGTCAGATCATCGCAGATCTCATAAGGGACGTGAAACCGAGCATATTTTTGATAGGTGCCACATCCACGGGCAGGTCGCTGGCCCCAAGGATCTCCACAATGCTCGGAACCGGTTTGACAGCGGACTGCACCGGGCTTGAGGTCGATGAAAAAGGAAGTCTGCTTCAAACCAGGCCCGCCTTCGGAGGCAACATCATCGCCACAATTATCAATTACGACAGGTGGCCGCAGATGGCCACCGTTCG
>CAYFVN010000236.1:0-3993 GCA_964346575.1 uncultured Candidatus Bathyarchaeia archaeon | reverse complement strand
TTGAGAGGATGATCCTAATGGATGAGGATATTTCATCCCTAAAAAGTTTTTATATAGGTGCTTTACCGGAGGTCAGTGGTGGAGGGGGTCTAAGGCCAGCTTTGTCTAATTTTAAAGGCTTTAAATTGAATAAATCGGGAAAGAACATAAAGTTTGAGTTTTTTCTGTTCAAGGAATGCTACGCTACCACCTTGTTGAGAGAATTCATGAAGCCCTCAGACCCGCTTTCGACAGGGTTCTAATTACGCTATTTAATTTAGCCCGCGCGCTTTCTTTTAGGAGAACCTGAAACTCGCCATTCGAACTAATATTCAGACTTATGAGAGATGAGCATTAAGTTGTGCGCTGCTCGCACGCTAAAGGATAATAAAGTTTTGAGACCCTCCTTTTGGGGGCTCATATCTAATTTCTACGTTGGTTACTTTTGCGGCTGATGGACCATGATGACAAAATCGAATCAACCGTTGAACCGTCTCATTTTCTCCTTCAAATACGGCCTCTACACGATCGTCGGATAAATTTTTCACCCATCCTGTTACACCCAGCTTCTTCGCCAGGCGGCAAGTTTCGTATCTGAAAAAGACACCTTGTACGCGTCCTGATATGTATAGATGGGCTCTTACAAGGTACATCACACTATCCCCACATTTTTCTTTTCCTTATAACTAAATTCCCTTAGGCAAAGACCAGCGCGCGCTTTAGGTGCCTTTCTCATACAGCCTCCTTAAGGTCCAACGGATCGCATTCTTAAACTCGTTTAAACGTTTAGAGTCCCCGTAGTTTATCATACGGATACCATTTAATATACCTGAATCCTCGTCAATCTCGTAATTGAAAGCTTCATCGGATCGGAGAGCCCCCGAAGCTACGGCCTCCTCGTCTTTTCTACGTATAGGCTCTAAAACCCGGTTAATGAGAAACGAAACGAAGGGAGGTAGATCGACGCGGAGACTAATCCCTTGTGCTGGAGCAAGTAGAAGATCATTATCCTTTACTGATAGTTCACCCAAGAGAATCCCATCTACAGTCGTTAACTCAAATTTCTCTTCAGGAACCACGGGAGAGGGCGGTTCAGCTTCAATATGTCTTCTCTCGACTTTAACCTTCTTAAAACTCTTCTCTGCCAAAACTTCATCAAATGCCGTAAGAATAGACCTAAGCGTCGAGACCTCATTCTCAAGTTCTACCAGCTTAGTCTCTAAATAAGATTTTGCCTCGGCAAGCCTTTTTACAAAATCTTCGCTCAAAATTATCTCCTAACCATACTCATTTTCAAAGGTAAATTTACATGAAATAGAATGCACGGCCTTCAGCATATCTTTATTAAGTAAACATTAAGTTAAATATTTGTCTTCATCTAATAGCACGCGCGTATGAGAGAGTTTGGAGTCATATCCTTTTCTAAAACTTCTAATAGACTTCTAACAATAGCATATTTGATTAATTTCATTTCTTCAATTTTTTCTGTAGGTCTGTAGTATAAACTCCTCTGCTTAAAACCTCCAAATTTAAATTCAACTATCAAGTGAATTAACCAAAAGAAGATTGTAGTACCTTTAAAACTGGTAGTATTGGTAAGAGTGGGAGATGGAGATGCCGTTTAAAGGTTATTCGTATATCTCAGAGATTTTGAGTGGAGATTTCACGTTACAGACTGTTAAGTTGCGTGGATGGCTTCATAGAAAGAGATCCAGTGGTGGGATATACTTTTTACTATTGAGAGATGGGAGCGGGATTATACAGTGTACTGTTAGTAAAGAGAGTCTGTCTAACGAGGAGTTTAAGTTTATTGGAAAGGTTCCTGTCGAATCTACTCTCTGTATAACCGGTGTTGTTAGAGAGGACGAGAGGGCTCCTGGAGGATTTGAAGTATCTGTTGAAGAGATTATAGTCTTACATATGGCTGAGGAGGATTACCCCATAGCTAAGAAGTATCATGGTCCAGAGTTTCTTCTAGATTATAGGCATCTCCACTTGAGAAATGATAAGATTCAGGCTGTTATGAGGATTAGAGCGACACTCCTGAATGCCGCTAGAGAATGGTTCAAGGATAATGGTTACCTTGAGACGCATATGCCGATACTGATAACGGCCGCCTGCGAGGGAGGTTCAACCCTCTTTGAAGTGAAATACTTCGATCGGAATGTATATTTAACCCAGAGCTGGCAACTCTACGCTGAGGCTGCCATTGCATCCTTAGGTAAGATATATACGATAGCACCCTCTTTTAGAGCCGAGAGGTCTAGAACTAGGAGGCATCTGACCGAATACTGGCATTTAGAGGTGGAAGCACCCTGGTACGAACTTGAGGATATGATCAGAGTTCAGGAGGAACTTCTAACCTACATATGTCATAAAGTATCCATTGAGAGAGAAAAGGAGCTTAAACTTCACGGGAGAGATCCCTCCGACCTTCTAAAAATTGAGCATCCCTTCGTCAAAATTACCTATAGTGAGGCCTTAAAAAAACTCAAAGAAGTGGATGTAGACCTTCATTGGGGTGAGGATCTAGGACGGGAGCACGAGAAGCCCCTTGCAGCCATGTTTGATAGACCCTTCTTCGTGACCCACTATCCTAAAACGGCTAAAGCGTTCTATCATAAACCTGATCCTTCTAATCCAGAAGTCACCCTTTCAGCTGATCTCCTGGCACCTGAAGGTTACGGTGAGATCACAGGTGGCGGCCAAAGGATAGATGACTTGAATCAGCTTAAACGGCGGATCAGAGAGGAAGGATTGGATCCTCAAGACTATAAATGGTATATAGATCTACGCCGATACGGTTCCGTTCCACACTCCGGATTCGGTATGGGCTTGGAGCGAGTGGTTATGTGGATGTGTAAACTTAGCCATATAAGGGATGCCATGGGCTTCCCAAGACTCATGAACCGGGTCTATCCTTAAGCGACTTAAATACCTTATAATAAATTAAGATAATGAACATTGAGACTAGAATTGCCGTCGTGGGTAAAGGGAATTCAGGGATAACTGAGTACTGTATCTCCTCCTGCGCATCTCCAAAGCCTACTTTACTCGCCTTAATGTACACCGTATATATGCCTAAGGGAGCTCCTTCAGGTGTGTAGTACTCGTCTATGAATTCTCCCCTCCCATCCGTGTACGTCAGTGCAATATGATAAACCGCAAGATTCGGGCCCACCACCTGAATGGAGATCATTGCATTAGGCACTGCTGTGCCATCACCGTATGATATTATACCGGATATCTGTATCAGCTCATTTGAATCATATTCGTCTTTTTCAATATTGGCCTGAATTTGCAGGTTTTCATAGGTTTTAATCTCGGCCATCGAAAGTAAGACTAGTAATATTGTAATAGCTGTTAGCGTTAGCCATAGATATCGAGGCATCATGGTACACCATACGCTTACCAGAGATAGACATCATTCATAAATATTAAATATAACGATCGCCATGTTTGATTAACTTTATTCTTCCACTACGGCGGTTAGGGCGGATCTTAACATAAAGTTTCCGATTAATAGTGTTATCTCTGGGAGAGTCCACCCCTCTTGTGTATATATTCAATAGATTCATCTTCATTCTTACGCCTAAAGTATTTCATGTCTGCATCATTAATAAATTCGATTTTAACTTCAAATAGTTCAAAACTAATAATGAGAAACACTGCCTTTAAATTAGATCCTAAAATCGAAACCCATATCCTACTCTGATATTGAATATGGTACCTTCCGCATTTTTTCCGTATAGCAAAGGAAGAGTTACTCTTTTTCTTTCTAATCTAATTTTCTATTTTTTTTAGCCTTGGTTAAGTTACGAAGTTCGCGACTCTTTTCATAGTTAGCGCGAGTTACAAGATGAAAAATTATTCAATTTAACTAATAAAAAAATTTGTTTAGTTAAAAATTATTCTTCCACTATGAATGTTTCAACTTCTGCAGCAATAAATATGCCACCGAGCGATATCGGCTTGTCTGATACAAAGACCCTAACAGTGTACACCCCAACCCGA
>CAYFVN010000235.1:0-2759 GCA_964346575.1 uncultured Candidatus Bathyarchaeia archaeon | reverse complement strand
AGTCAGTTCTAAGGGATGTTTCTAACGTGGCTGTTGCAAGTAAGATGCTGTCGGAGCATAAGGATTACGTCTCAGATCTGGCGGTCGACGCCGTACTCCAAGTCGCGGAGAAAACCCCTGAGGGATTCAAGGTGGATATCGACGATATCAAGGTGGAGAAGAAGGCCGGCGAATCCTTAACCGATACCAGGCTGATCAAGGGGATTGTCCTGGACAAGGAAGTGGTCCACGCCGGGATGCCCAAAAGGGTCGAAGACGCCAAGATAGCCCTGCTCAACAGCCCTCTAGAGGTTGAGAAGACCGAGATAGACGCCAAGATCAACATAGAGAGCCCCGAGCAGATGAACGCGTTCCTCCAAGAAGAGGAGAACATGCTGAAAGGCATGGTGGACAAGATCGCCAAAGTAGGAGCTAACGTGGCCCTATGCCAGAAGGGCTTAGACGACCTGGCACAGCACTTCCTCTCGAAGAGGGGGATCCTGGCGGTTAGAAGGGTAAAGGAATCGGACGTAGAGAAGCTGGGTAAGGCGACCGGAGCTAGGATCGTTACGAACCTAGACGACATCAAGCCCCGAGATCTTGGAACCGCAAGCCTAGTCGAAGAGAGAAAGATATCAGATGATAAGATGGTGTTCATCGAGGGGTGCAAGGACCCGAAGGCCGTGACGATACTGATCCGAGGAGGTACTGAGAGAATCGTAGACGAAGCCGAGCGTGTAATACATGATGCATTAAGCGTCGTAGCGGATGTAATAAGGGATCCGAGAATCGTGGCGGGAGGCGGATCGCCAGAGTTGGAAGCGGCAAAGAGGCTGAGAGATTACGCTGACAAGCTCGTCGGAAAAGAACAATTGGCAGCACGAAGCTTTGCGGACGCCCTAGAAGTCGTACCGATGACTTTGGCAGAAAACGCAGGGCTCGACCCGATAGAAATAATTACCGAACTACGGTCTAGACATGATAAAGGGGAGAAATGGTCTGGCGTCGATGTCCTCAAAGGAAAAACAACTGACATGTCTAAAATCGGCGTTTTCGAACCGTTGGCTGTGAAGATTCAAGTGATAAAGTCGGCCAGTGAAGCATCGACCATGATATTGAGGATAGACGATGTCATAGCTTCATCGAAGACGAAAGAAATGGGAGCACCGCCAAAGGGACCAGAAGGTGAAGAGGGATCCGAGTTTTAACGAATGGAGATCCCTCAAAATAACCTAAAAAAGCTTACAGTAACTTAAGATGTATAAGAATAAACGCATACAGGGTAAGAAAAGGGTACTCCCCTCACTAAAGCTAAAATATGAGATTCTAAACTTACTTTTCGGAGGCGCGCACGCGCGGGCCAGCACCCCCCTTCGAAGGATCATTGGCTTTCTGTTCTAAAGCTTAAAATTGGTGGCGGTAGCATACGCTCGATTATAAAGTCTAACGAATTCAAATTGTCATATTAGGTTTCTTCGATGCACTCATCGCATAGAAATATTCCTTCATGTTCTTTAAGGTTATTAGACCATTGATCGCAGCTGTTGCATCGACCAACTATTCCAGTCTTCTGGGGGATGGCACGTATCTTTCCAATGGACGATTCTTCTGAGATGATGGTGATTAACTCGGGGGTTATTCGAACTATGTCATCACTTGAAACGATACCTACAAGCTTGGACCCCTCAACAACCATAAGCCTCCTAACGCCGAGACTTCGCATAATCTTGGAAGCATCTGTAATAGATGCTTTACTATCAATTGTTTTTAGAGGCTTGCTCATAACCTCTTCAGCTTTAACCCCGCTCGGCTTCAAATTTCTTGAGGCTATTCTCTCTACAATATCTCTCTCGGTTATCACGCCTACTGGATTTGAATTATGGTTTAACACTATTACGCTTCCAACCTTTTTAGCACGCATTAAAGCGGAGATCTCGTCTCCTTTATCGGATATATTGACGGTGATTACGGGCGTCGACATAACATCTTTGACTCTAATATGAACGTCTGAATCTACATCCGAGATGTTTAAAACCTCCTTGTCACCATTCTGAAAATGAGAGTATTTTACACCATTCGAAACGGATTTGAGGCACCCTAAATATAGGGTCTGAGTACCTGAGGATATTTTCTGTTTAGCAGGTTCTCAAGTTCCGTTCTTAACCTATAATCCAGTTTCCTCTGTCCCTCGGAGATATAGTTGGTAGGCCTGAACGAGTGAATGACCGGCCCCTGAACTATCATTGGACCTTTAATCTCATTCGATTTTACGGGAGTTGATTTCATTATCTTCGTTAAAATATCTTTAACGCTCTCCTTCTTCTCTAATGCGTCAGCCAACTCTCTCATCTGCTTTTCTGAAACCGATCTAATACCAAAAGTGTTTGGAGCATCTTTTATCAAGGGTTCAAGGTTCCGCCTGCTCGTTTTTACGCCGAAGCCTACGAATTTAAAGGGATTAATCTGCTCTTCTTTTAGTATCCACGCCTTGGAACCGTGGGCTACTACTAGATCGTAGTGACCTCCAACGTCTCTACCAGCACAAACAGACCAATCTTTTGGATTCTCGTCGTACTGGCTTACAATTTCTTCCTTAACTTCTTTCGCCGTCTTCATTTTACTAATAAGCAGAAAATATTAGAGATATTTAACTTTATGGGCGGCCAGACTCTTACGTAATATTTGCTTCCAAATTAGGTAATCGTAGCCTATTAAGGTAAGTGGATCTACAGTCGACTAACGCATATCGTTTTTTTTACGATCTCACGAAATCAAAAAAT
>CAYFVN010000234.1:0-57051 GCA_964346575.1 uncultured Candidatus Bathyarchaeia archaeon | reverse complement strand
AAGTGTCCAGAGGCTCTTTGAAAGAGGTTAAGAAAGTCCAGAAAACCGGGAAAAGGCTATAGGCGAGAAATAACGTCATGACTATTGTTACACCCGCCAAGTTAAGTTTCGAGAACCTCAAAGTCATCTTGCACCTACCTTTAAAAGCAAATAAGTTGAAAACGCAATTATTACTGTAAATACGACCCCGAGGGCAGATGCGTATCCTAGATCATATGATGTGAACGCAACGTAGTAGATGTATAAGTTAAGAGTTTCAGTAGCGATGCCGGGCCCTCCTTCGGTAAGCGAGTACAATGATGGAAATGCCTTCATCGCCTCTATCGTCCGAAGGATTATTGTGAGCATTATAACTGGTTTCATTAGTGGCAACGTCAGGTGTCTGAACGTATGCCATCTACCCGCTCCATCTATCTGTGCCGCTTCAAATGGCTCTTTAGGCAACGCTTGTAGACCGGCGAACAATATTAGGAACGCGAAGGGAGTCCACTGCCATGTATGTACGATTATGTAGGAAGGCATGGCTAATTCATAGCTGTGAATCCAGTGAATGGGTTTGATCCCAACTAATCCTATAAAGTAGTTGGCCATCCCCCACATAGGTTCAAACATGAAGTTTCTCCATATAATCCCAACGATTACTGGTGTCGTAACCATTGGAAGTATAGCAAGTGACCGTAATACTCTCTGTCCTCTGAAAGAGCCCGCACGCGTGACAGCTCCACTAAATAACATTGCAATTCCAAGACCAAACAGGACTTGCAAAGTTACCGTGGATATGACTAGGTAAAGTACGAGGTACGCCGAATTCCAAAATCTATAATCGTCAAACATTGCCATATAGTTACTTAAGCCCGTCCAACTTGAAGTTCCGGTTGTTAGTTTATACGAGAAGAAAGATAGTCGAAATACTTCGAGCATTGGATAGCCCATAATAATGCACATTGCGCTTACGTAGGGTAGTAAGAGTAGAATTATCGTGTATTTTGTTTTCATTTCTATTGAACTCTATAGAACATTCCTATAATAAAATAATAAATGTTGGATATTTGTTTTTCTAGATATATTCGACTTTGTTCAATGCTTCTGATCCGCTCTTCGTCACCAGCACGACTGACTCTTGCCTAATTCCGCCCCAGCTGAACCCGTGCATCTCTGATTTGATGGCCACAGTCATGTTGGGTTCCATCTTAATATTCCAGTCACGTGGATAACGGCGTGGCCATTCGACCATATCCAGTCCTATCCCATGGCCTAGAGCGTGGCCGCGAACCTCCTCCTCGTAGCTTGCCCAGTATTTAAGGTACCCTTCACGATCAATCAACTCACGGTAATGCTCGACGAGCTCAAGCCAAGTTCTTCCCGGGGCGATATAATCTATCTCTTCCTCCATTATCCTATTGGCAGCCTTTAAAGCATTTAACTGCTCATCGGAAACCTTACCTATCGGCCAGGTTCTCTCTGTATCGTTGCAGTAGTATCGGAAGTTTGGGTGGAGACCTACGCACGCTAATACTCCCTCCCTTAACTTATTGTCGCTCGCAAGAAACACTCGGTCAGTTAGAGACTCTCCGGAACCCATCATGTTCGAGAATGGATTGTCGCCTCCCAAACGCCTACATGCATCCTCAGCTCTGGCGAGTACCTCCCATTCCGTGTTTCCTTCTACCAAGACTTCGCGTCCAGCCCTCATGCCCGCATCGGCTACTTCTCCCGCTTTTCTCATCAACTTGACCTCGTTATCACTCTTTCTCAAACGTAGTTGCTGTATGATTTCGTTCGCCTCTTCCATCTTTACATTTGGCAATCCTTTCGCGGTTGTTTCGTATGTTGGATATGGAGTAATATCTACTCCAACAGCACCGATTTTTTTCAGATTTAATCGTGCAATGTCCTTGATATGCTGTTCTAGATCCCATAAGCATCTCACATCCTCGATGCGAGAATGCTTCGTTGCCGGCTGTATGTTGAATCGCCCTGTGAACATAATGGAGTCTCCCTCTAACGGGAAGAATATGTAGTATGGGGCTTCCTCGACTATATTGAGGCCTTTATAGTTTGCTATGTACACGTAGTCGCCGTATCGATACTCGTCCCCGTATATGAAGAGGGCATCCAGACCTCGTTCAACCATTATTCTCCTAATATTTTCTTCCCTCTTTTTGAACTCGCTCTCTGGCAAGTACTTCGACTCAACGGAGATAGGTCCACCCGGCATTTTTTCATCACACTTAGCGGTAAAAAGGAATATATCTTAATAAGTGTTTAGAATTTACGCTGCGCCTTCTATAGATGCTGGCAGAGATCGGAGTTTAACATCAACTTTCTACGTTTTCATGATGATCAAATGTAAACTAAACTAAGGCGTGACCGCCACTCTCAGCTCGGTGCGTTTCAAGGCTGTCTTGAACGCCTCGTTTATCTCTGCCAGTGCATATTTTTTCGTGATCAACTTCTTAAATGGGTATTTACTCCTGTTTTTCATGAGAAAATCTAGAGCTTTCGCTAGATGTCTAGGTTCGTAGTTCCTAGCACCTACAATTCTCAGAGCTCTCATGATGAGCCAAGAGATATCGATAGAGGTGAAGGCTCCTTTGAATATTGTCCCCATCTCCAAGTATCGTCCTCCCCTACGAAGCATCTGTAGCCCTTCTGGAACCGCTTCGGGTGTACCGGCTACCTCGATACATAGGTCCGCGCCGAATCCTCCGGTTAAATTCATTATCTCCTCCACACGTGAATCAGTGGATTCAAACTCAGAGAGGTCGAGTGTATAGTCCGCGCCGAACTCCTCCGCCATCCTCAATCTTTCCTTCAAGCCATCAATAACGATTACTGAAGTTGCACCCATCTCCCTAGCCAACGCGATGGCGTAGAGACCTAACGCGCCAGCACCCTGTATTACCACCTTATCTCCAAGCTCAAGACCTACCTTCTCAAGGCCGTTGATCATACTTGAAAGTGCACAGTTTATTGGCGCAACAACCTCGTCGGACAGTTCATCAGGTACTTTGAAAAATGCGTGGCCAGGTCTAAGATATACATACTGTGCAAAACCACCGTTCAAAAAAGGAGGGTCGTCACAGCTCATGGTACCTAATCCCCTCCAGTTGAGGCATAGTGTAGGCTCCCTCTTCATCAGGCAGTAGTAGCATCTACCACAGAAGAGAATGTACTCGTAGACCACGCGATCACCAACGCTTACAGAATTTCCAAGCGAATCAGCTTGTACATTCTCTCCCATCTCGTAGATCTCACCCATGGCTTCATGGCCTAGAATCCTCGGCGGTGTCAGCTCCGGCCTCCTTCCCTGCCATAGGTGCAAATCCGATCCACAGACACACGCCATCCTAACTTTTAACAAAATCGCATTCGACTCGACAACGGGAAATGGAAGCTCTCGAATCTCAAAAGGAAGATTAGGTCCAACGTAGACTGTAGCTTTAACAGACATAAAGGTCTCACTATTTGAGAATTAATATAAACATTTTGAATTAAGATTTCCTTAAGAGATGATTCCAATCACCTTTGAGCTGGACCATCAACTGGCTAATAGATCACCCTAGAAGATGTGGATCACTGGAAGATTTGGAAGCCATTAAGTTACTAGATCTAACTTTATTCTCTCGCAACTTTAAAAAACCAACACAACAGATAACTCTTGAATGGTGTATTAACCTTGAAGCTGGCTAAAATGGAGACGGCTACAATCCGCTTTGAGTCGGTCTTGCCAGGTAATCCATATCCAACTATGGACTCGGTTATAGTGAAACTTCAAACGGATAATGGAATATCCGGTATAGGAGAGGGCGTAGCCAATTTTAGGTTCGGTGAAACGAACGCGCATATTTTAACGGGATTATCCAAGTACTGGGAGGCCCTGAAGGGTGAGGATCCGTTTAAGATAGCGGATATTCACGAGAAAATGGATCGTTTATCAAGGAATATGTCGCGCAAAGCCGCCAATACAGCCATCGACTTGGCTTTGTACGACATAATGGGAAAAGCCACTAATAATCCTGTTTACGAGTTTCTTGGCGGTGGTTATAGGACCGATGTTGACCTGCTTGCTCATATATTCTATCAGCATTCCAGAAATACTGTCGTAAAAGATCAGATCGCCAAAGGTTATAGATCAGTTGAGGTTAAGTGTGACCCAAGGTTACATGATATCGATGGACCTAGGCGAGAGATTCTTAAGAATGAGGCTGAAGAGCTGAAAAAAGTTCTGGAAGTTGTGGACGATAGCATCCCGGTAATAGTAGACTTCAACCAGGCCTTCCGTAGCGTGAAAGCCCTCATAGGTTTCTTGCGTCCTTTTGAAGGTTTCCCGAACCTACTGGTCGAACAACCGTTTCACTTTCATAACCTGAATGGATTGGCTAAAGCCACGAGGAACCTAGACTTACCGATAATAGCCGATGAGAGTGTACTTTCTCCTGAGAGTGTTTTGATGATCGCTCGCCTTGAAGCCGCTGATATGGTGAATATAAAGCTTACACGCGTCGGCGGGATATATAAGGCAATTAAGGTCATGACGATCGCTGAAGCCGCGGGATTGGGCGTGAGATTTGACTGTACACCTAATAGCAAAATGATCGATACAGCTACGTGTCATGTGGCTGTCAATGCGAGAGACGTATTTCCTTGCTCTGTGGACAGCCACCTCTGGTTCAAGCAGCAACCTGTAAAAGGAGGATTCAATATGTCTTCATCTAAAGCAACTATACTACCCACACCCGGTCAGGGAGTGGAAATCGATGACGCTACTGTAGCTTCGATGAGAATTGATATTTGAAATAGGGGACATATATCAGAGTTGTTTAATCGCAAAATAATAATAAAAAAGAGGAGTTTTGATTAGTAACTTTTTAGCCGTAGTAACCTGCTTTAGTCATGACCTTTTTTACTTCATCGTAGCAGATGTCCAGTTGCTTCTGATGGTCTCCTTTCACTAGAGCGTCTTGGATGGCTATCGCATAGAGCTCTTGGATCTCTTTTCCTTCAGGTATTCTCGGCCTAAACTTCCATAGGTATGGTATCTTGTACATTTCATCCAGGGTTTTGACGAATGCTCCTTCTCCGAAATTGTAGTCCTTCATGTATTCGGGTGATGTTAGAACGCTTAACCTCGTCGGTGAAGCATAGGTGAAGGGATGCTCTGTCAGCATTCTCTTCATGTTTGGCGCTGATGTAGCCCACTGAAGCCAAAGCCAGGTAGCTTCCTTCTGTTTTGATGAGTTGTTCATTCCCATGGCCCAGTTGAAGATGCCTGCCCACCTCTCGGGTACGCCGCCCAAAGGCGCCAACGTGTATCCGACTTTACCGGATACTAGTGATTCATCAGGTTTTTCGATCAGATACGCGTGCTCCGACACATCATAATACATGGCGACTTTTCCTTGTTGGAAAGCAGCGACGCACTCAGGCCAGTTCCAAGTCTCTACACCAGGGGGAGCATAGGACACCATGTCGGTGTACATCTTTAGGGCATCAAACGATTCCTTTGTGTTGATGTATATGTTCCATTCTTTGTCGAACCAACTTGGCCAGTTATCCGCACCGTTATGTGAGTTATAGGACTGTAGGATGCCCCCCATGATCCATGCGTTCTGTCCTTGTCCTTTCATTCCACGTGTTTCAGCTCCATAAACGTTCGGTGGGTCGTGCAACTTATCGGCGGCTTCTAATACCTCATCGAATGTTTTTGGCGGAGAGAGTCCTTCCTTTTCGAATAGGTCTTTCCGGTAGTAGAGAATGCCTACCATTCCGCTGAAAGGAAGCGCGCCCAGCTTCCCTTTTTCATGATCCATGTTCCAGTGAGGCTTCTGGAAATCGTCGGTATCTATCCATTCTTTATCCGTCAGCTTTGAGTCATCTATGAACTTGTTTATATCTTCAATCCATTCATTGGCGATGTATAACGGTATAGAACTCTCATCCATAGCGTGTACGTCGTAGAGACCGGTTCCAGCTTCGAAGTCTAAAAGCGTCTTCTCACGTAATTGACGAGGCGGTAGATGCTCAAAATTTACCTTTACCCCCGTCAATTCAGTGAACTCATCAGTTCTAGCGTTTAACGTCTTGAAGAAGGTATGCGTCGATAAGAGTATGTTTATTTCTTTGCCCTCGAATTGACGCCAATCAATGTCAGCAATTAAGTAATCAGCGAGTGGACCTGTAGGGGTTGGCTTTGGAGTCGGCACCGGCGTTGGGGCAGCCGTCTTAGTTACGGTCTGGAAGGCTGTCTCAGTTTGGGTTATAACTGGTCCTTTTTTCGGAGCGGAGTAGCCTGCAGCGGCTCCTATCGCAACGCCTACAATACCAGCAGCAGCTGTCTTTACATATCCTCTTCTATTAGTTTTTTCAGAAGACATGATTTTCCACAGCTATGGATGTACATGTGATGTATATATAAGGATATGCACCTAGGGGGATAAGGATTTACTGTGGTACGACCATCACCTCGCTTCCTCTTAACACTCCTATAGTAGCGTCTCGGCCACGATCTCGAAGGGCCTCCTCCAACCCTTCTTCCATCGAGGATATTTGGGTGAATCCCAGCGAATCTTTATCCCTCTGCGTTAGGCCGTGAGACAGGCAGAGGATCTGAACGTTCTCCTTGAGCTGGGAGTGAGCGAAAAGGGTTCCGAGGCCGACCATATCGTCGACGTGTCTTTTTTCGTCCATTTCAACCAACTTTGGGTATTCGGCCGTTCCGAAATCTCCAACTATACTGTGGATGGGAGATATACGCTCTGGACAGGGTGTGACGAGGATTATTCTTCCTCCTTCTTTGACCGCTCTGCGCGCTGAGGCTACACCCTTAAGGGCCTGCCAGTAGTCTATGTCGGCTGGATGGCTTGACACTATGACTATGTCAGCCAATTCGGGTATCGATCTAATATAGATTTTCTTCGCAACCTCGACGCCTCGGCGATGAGCCTTCAATGGATCCCCGGCAGTTACATACACCACTCCCCTATCCTTGTTTAATACGGTGTTGAGGATGAAGTTTAACCCGGCTTTCAATGCGACTTGATCGATCTCCCGTCTCATCTCTTGATCTAGGTTTCCCAGCAGCTCTCCGAAGGGCTTATACTTACCCGCGTTTAGATGGGTCATACCGGTGGTCTCTTCACCGGATACCCCGGGCTGAATCATCTTGCCGCCCCCAGCCCATCCTGCGTAGAGGTGTGGCACAATGTTCCCAACCGCTATCGAGAAGTCTGCTTTACGTATCTCCTTGTTGATATGGACTGGGACGCCAGAGGGTGTTTCACCGAGATACTCGAGGACCTCTGGCTCGTTGAACGGATGATTCTCGATCTCGACTCTATCTACCACTCCTGCTCCAAACCTGACCTCTATCTCTTCTTCAGTCATGAAACGGTGAGTGCCCAGACCTATCACAATCTTTAAATTTGAATCCGGTATGCCGATTCGGTTAAGCTCCTTGAGCACTAGTGGAACCAGTTGGTCCTGGGGAGTCGGCCTCGTCAAATCGTCTACCATAATTATCGCTTTATCATCCCTGCCTACGACGCTATCCAACGGTTCCATCCCTATAGGATTACGTAGGGAACGGAGAACCTCTTCACGTACATTCGGAAGAGGAGAAGGGGAGGCCATATCCACATCGAATACTAGATTATCCTTAGGCAACTCGATCGTTAAGCTGTCTTCGCCGTATGGGATAGCAACCTCCACGGTTCTACTTTTCAAGTATACACCACAACCCCTATAGTTAGTCACCCTTTTTTGTTATATATACTTTTTAGGGATATATTGGTAGCTTGATCGATATAACTGGAAATTTCTTAAGGAGCCGTCTTAACTATTGGAGATGTCTTCTCAGGGTCTACAACAACGTCAACTATAGCTGGCTTACCCGGTTCTAAAGCTTTTTTCAAGGCATTATCCAATTCCTCTGGTTTCTCTACGCGATAGCCTTCTCCACCGCAGGACTTTGCAAACTCTGCAAAGTTCGGGTTCACGAATTCCGTTCCAAACTCTTTAAACCCATACATCATCTGTTCCTTCTCTATGTTCTTCAGTTTACCGTCGTTGAATAGCACGATCTTTACGGGTAGCCTGTTGTAGACGGCCGTGGTGAAGTCGGCCATGAGCATGCCGAATCCCCCATCTCCCGTGACGCATATTATCTGCCTGTTTGGGAAGTCTATCTGGGCTGCGAGGGAGGCGGGTAAACCGAATGCCATGCTCGCCATGTTGGCTGACATGAGGGTTTCTTCGCCGTCGCATATGTATTTTTTATGGAACCAGTACGTATGGTCCCCAACATCGACGCAGATGACGGCGTTCTTTTCGGCGTGCCTTTTTATGGCTTGAATAACGTACCCCGGGTGTATAGGAACGGACATGTTTTCGGAGTCTTCTCTTATTTCTTTGAGATGCGCGTCTTTAATCTTCCTGATCTCATCAAAATACTGTTTATCCTGTTTCTTCGCGGACACCTTCTTGATCAGCTTTTCCAAAGCCGACTTTGCGTCACCTATTAGACCAACCTTTATCGGAAAACTTTTCCCAAGCTTCACACCGTCAATGTCTATCTGAACTATCGGCAAGTTTGGTACGAGATTTCTCTGCCTAAACCCTGACCCCACAACGATGACGAGGTCCGCCTTGGTCATCGCCTTGGCTGCGAAACGGGTGCCTATGGATCCCAAAACTCCTACAGCCAAGTCATGAGTTTCCGGTATGACGCCTTTAGCCCTGGAGGTGGTCGCAATTGGCGCAGATATCCTTTCCGCAAGTTCAATAACCTCTTTACCACAGTCTCTTATCCCCCAACCACCCAGAATGATCGGTCTACTACTCTTGTCAATGAGCTCGGCTGCCTCCTCTATGTATACATCCGTAGGCGTCACGATTTGTTTGAAAAGATGCTCCTCCGGTCTCCAAATCTCATCCTCCAGCTCTTCGGATAGAACATCTGTGGGCAGGCTTAACAGTGCCACTCCCCGTTTGAGGTATGCATTCTTCACGGCCAACATGGTCAGATTGATCGCTTGGCCAGGCATTGCGATTGTTTCAGTGAAAACCGTGAATGGTTCGAACAGTTCGATCTGGTCGATCTCTTGTAGGGACTCGCTTCCCAAAAAAACTTGGGGAACCTGCCCAGTCAAAGCTAGAACCGGCGCTCCATCTGTTGCGGCGTCCATCAACCCTGTAACCAAGTTGGTGGCTCCAGGGCCTGCAATGGAAAGACAGACTCCGATCTCACCGGTTAGTTTCGCGTGGGCCGACGCCATGAAGGCAGCCGTCTCTTCATGCCTTGTTAATACGAATTTGATCTTGTTTTGTTTGCTCAAAGCCTCTACGAAGGGTAGATTAGAATCGCCCGGTATTCCGTAGACGTATTTTACGCCGATCGCCGACAATTGTTCAATTATTTTATCAGCCACGGTTGGGACAGCGACAGCCTTCTCTTCCTCTATCCTCCTACCAATTCTATTGAAAGCCGACTTAGGGGCTCCACAAACCGGGCACACCCAACTGGGACTAAGATCTCTGAATCTTATGCCTTCTTTCTCTTCATCGTAGATGTAGCTACAAACGGTGCATTTCCACTTAACCATTAAATAACAAGCCTCACAAAGGTTTACTACTCAGTAACCTGAGCCAGAAGACTACGAATCGTGGGGGAGAATGTTGTCGTCACGTTCTCATAAAGGTATTGGTAAGTTTATCAATCGTTCATCGATCAGTTCAAATAGAATAGTAACGAACCTAGAATCTACACGTTTGATGGTGTAGATCCTTATTTTGCTTCGTATAATCTGATGATCTGGAATAATTTGACTAGAGGACTTAATAAACCTGATTCTGCATCGTCTGTTCTGCTATCCCAGCCGATTAAGTGCTTGGCCAAAGTTGGATGAGTTGTCACGTACCATTTTAGAACTTTCAATTTTTCCTTCGGATCATCTATGATTTCTATTCGGGGACTAAAACTGTGAAATCCAAGTTTAACTGAAACCATATCGGGATTTTTTTGTAAATTTTTAAACCAATCCGATCTCTTTCCTCTGGCCGAAATAATGTGAATTACACCATCAATCCTGTGATACTCTAAAGGGGTAACACGTTTGAAACCAGTTTTCCGTCCAACAGTCTCAAGAAGTAAAAATATTCTGCTAAAACCCATTATGGGCAAGAGACCAATACGATAGAGGGGGACTAAAATATAGGAATTTAAAAGCTGAAATTTTCTGATGGCAATCTTTTCTTGTTCATCATCACCATAGATTAAATCATAAACAATAGTACCTGCGCGAGGTATTGAATCCATGCCTTCACCACTCATTTGTAATCTAACAATAAGATATAATATCGCTTAAGTCTCTATTACCGTGTTATCGATTAAATTATTAATCCCTGAAATGTAGGTTAAATAAACGAGTCGAGTATAGGAAAATGGGGGTATACGGTGGTTATTGCAGTCTGATAAAGATGAAGTTCATGATCTAAATAAGAGGGTACAGCGTAGTTTTGCTGATGTCGAAAACGGATTCGAAGAGGTCTTGAATAAAATTCAAGAAGCTCTAGAATCTATAGTCTCTGAATCGGGAAAACTTGAAGGTTCCGGAGACAACTTTGCGGAGCAGTTCGGCAGTAAAGCAGGATCCTTAGCCTCAGATATTAAAAGGCCTGATAAGATTGGTCTTCGAGATATTGACACGTATATCGATGCCTTGGACAATTTTCAAAAGGAGATCATGTATTACGGGGCTAAGTGGGTTAGAAGGATCGGCTTCAAGCGTAAAATTAAGATTACAAGAATTGAAGACGATAGAAAGCGAGTTCAAAATCTGACGCAAGATCTCAAGGATATGTTTTCAAATTATAAGAGCGAGCTGAAAAGATGGCAAAGAGCTGAGAACATAGTTGATAAAATATCCAAACTTAAAGCAGAGTTATCAGCTAAGAGAGATGCTCTAGATGATACAGTGAAGAACATGAAGAAGACGAGGAGGATGATTGAAGAACACGAGGAAGTGATACGAAGCCTGGGGCAGAAGGAGGACCTAATTAAGGTTGAAAAGTTTAAAGAAGACGAGAGAACATTCGAGGAGAGAGTTAAGAGAGAGCTTAGGTATCTGGAGAAGCCCGTCTTTAAAACACTTAAGTTGGCTGAACGTGGATCAGTCGATTACGATCTGCAAAAGGCTATACAACTTGGAAGGTTTATCGACGACCCCAGAGATATGCTATTAAACATTGTAGATGAAAAGATCCTAGAGGAAGCTTTAGTCTATCTCCGAGAGTTGTTGAAGGAAAGGAAGCTGAATTTAAAGAGTTCAAGAAACAGGAAGGCTATAGAAGCCATCTCAAGTATCTTGAAGGAGGATAAAATAAAGAAATACATGGAAAAGTTCAACGATTTCGTAGAGAAAGATCGTAGACTTCAAGATTTGGGAACGATAGAAAAGAAGACAGAGCTTGAAAGGGCTAAGAAAGAACTACAGAAAAAGAGAGAAGGACTCGACAACGCTATAAAAACAAAGAAGAAGAAGGATGAAGATGTCAAAGTCTGCGAAGAAAAAATAGTTGAATACAACTCAAAACTTGAAGGGTTAATCAGATGACAATTAATTACATGTTTAGATTCGATGAACTACCAAATTAAATCCTGAGATGGCTATTCAAATTGACTGAATGTAAAGTACTTATTCTTCATAAACGACTCCAGATTATACTTGGAATTGATTTAATAATTATAGTCAACAGCCGTCAAAATTATCAGACAACTATCGTCAATGAAGCTTGAAATGCAAAGCAATAAGGCGCGCGCTATTACCTCAAGAGGAGGATATAGTAATACGGATGGGTAATATATGTAGACATCAGGGAACTATCCTGATGGTGGAATCTTTTATATTTGACGATGATTTTAACGTTTCTGTACTCATTTAAAGTATTTGACGGCGATTCTGACCTATTTGACGTGTTTAACACCGTATTTTTTAGTATAATTAAAAAATGATGGTGGGGAATGTGAGTTGAAAAGTTTCAAGATGGAGAGCAGTTTAAACTCAATAAATAGTTTATCGGTCGACTGTTCTCGTTATTTTCTTAACGTATCTCATCTTTTTCGAATGGACACCGTTATAACTTTTATATACCGCTCCTTCAACTTCAAGCAAATCTCCAACTTTCGGCTTGATCATACCTACCTGAATGGGGTTTCCAGTTTCGCTGTTAACCATGTACGTCTTCTCCATCATAACCTTCACATCCATTGAAATCTGAATTAGATCCCCGTCATCGCATCGTAGCGTAATCGGACAATAATCAGCCTTACCTCGGTTTCCAACTTTAAACTCGAAGTAGTCGTCTACTCTTACAACTCTCCCCTTGACAACAGCCAAGTAAACACCCCTATAGAACTTATTAGAGAAAAAAAGGTGATATAAATTGATATAGCCAACACATACCAATCGATGTATCTATGACTTAATTAAATTAACTCACGCTTTTAACCAATAATAAATTAAAAATAACCAGTAGTAACATCGAGGAAAGCTTGATAGAATTTATTTCAAGGAAGGCATAAAACCGATATGCAAAATCTGTTTAGCTTATGTGAAGGCGATTTAAGGACGCTTAAATATTTTATTTCATGATCTAGTTTAGTAATTTTTTGACCTCAATAATGAGAGGTATATTATAAGTAAATACGAGCATTTAGAGTAGAGTTGAAATAATAGAATCCAAATATGTATCCTTTATCTATTGATCATTTGAACATTTGAACGTTTTAATGAACATTTGAACGTTTTTCTGAATACATGAACATCAATAGTTAATTGAGTTAACTGCAGAAAACTCTTTTAAACCTTAATTATCACCGGATTTGTGTCGAATATTTAAAAGAATGCTTCAGGTGAACTATCGAAAAATATGTTTATTTATGGTAACAGTTATAATGCGCTCACTTAGGTCTTGGCGGGCTCGCGGGGATTCGAACCCCGGACCTCTCCCCAGGGCGATGCCTCAACACCGTCCTTTCGGGTTAAGAGCTTCAGCCTCCCCTCGTCAGGCTTCGAAGTCCGCTGCTCTACCTCTTCAGGATCCACGCCCACCATTCAGCCCGTAGGAGTGGACGTTGGGTCTGGCTGAGCTACGGGCCCTCACCCATTTCCCCTTCTTCTCGCTGGGTTTGTAGGTGGATGGGTCTCCCTTAAATAAAGGTTCCTTCTAGTTCGAATTAGGTGTTTGAATTAGGAGGGTTACTGGAAGGGTTGCTTGTATTTGTGGGCTTGGGATTATTCGACGAGTGCGGGTTATCCCTCAGAGGGCTGGAGGAGGTTAAGAGAGCGGACGTGGTGTTCGCTGAGCTCTATACGAGTCTGATGCCCGGCTTTTCACCGTCTAGGCTTGAGTCTTTAATAGGTAAGCACGTGAGGATTCTTCTGAGGAGGAACGTAGAGGAGGATGCTGAGAGACTCATATTGAAGCCCGCTCTAGGGGGTAGGGTATGCCTCCTAGTTCCAGGGGATCCCATGAACGCTACTACGCACATGGATTTAAGGCTTAGAGCTGAAGTCACCGGTATAGCTACTCGTGTCGTACACGCGGCCTCTGTATCGTCGGCTGTGCCGGGTGCGACTGGACTGCAGAGCTACAAGTTTGGGCGTAGCGTAACCTTGCCATTCATCGACGGTGGATCCCTTCCAGGGTCGGTCTACGACTACTGTAAGAGCAATATGATGTTAGGATTGCACTCGTTGATCCTCTTGGATGTGAGGGCTGAGGAGGAGCGTTACATGCCAGTGTCTGAAGCTTTGAAGATACTGTCTGAGCTTGAGGACGTAAGAGGAGAGGATGTGTTCACAGGAGACCGTTTAATGGTGGGTGTGGCGCGGCTTGGAGGCCCGGATCAGATAGTTAGAGCAGATAGGTTTGACCGTTTAGGCATGTTCAGTTTTGGGGGGCCTCCCCACTGCATCGTGGCTCCTGGGAGGTTACATTTCATGGAGTCCGAGGCTTTGAAGGTTTTAGCTGGAGCCTCAGAGGAGGTTGTAGGAGATGGCCGGTGACGCCGGGAGGTTGGCGATGAACTACATCTCCAAGGTGGATGAGGTCTTGAAAGGTTTAACTCAGAAAGGCGGGATGGCCTCTAAAGTGATAGAGGAGGCCAGCCGATACCTGTGTGACAGCCGCTTCTTTTTCGATAAGAGGTCTTATCTAGCCGCCTTGGCGGCTGCCTCCTATGCGGAGGGGTTATTGGACTCCCTGAGGCTTTTAGGTTTAACCGAGTTTAAGTGGCCTGAGGAGAGTGAGCAACGGTGAAGGATGAGGCTGAGCAGAGAAGAAGTAAAGTCGTCTTAGCCGCCGGTATGTTCGATCTACTCCATTACGGCCATTTAAGGTTCTTGGAAGAGGCTAAGAAGGCTGGAGGAGGGGGTGCTAGGCTCATAGTGGTTGTAGCCAGGGATAAGACCGTCGAAGCTAGAAAGGGGATTAAACCTGTTATGCCTGAAGCGCAGAGGAGGATCCTAGTTGAGGCTTTGAAGCCCGTAGACGAGGCTTTACTGGGGTTTGAGGACCTCAACGTTCCTGAAGTATTGAGGGCTGTGAAGCCAGATATAGTGGCTGTGGGATACGATCAGGACGACATATACGATGAGGTCAAACGTATAATAGAAGAGGGAGGACTTAAAGTGGAGGTTATCCGTATAGGACGGTTCGGTCCTAGAGAGCTGGGCAGCTCCAGCGAGATCAAGAGGAGGGTTGTTGAGGGGTGGCGAAGACCCGGACGGTGACCGTGTCTCCGTCCTTAAGTTTAAGCCTCTCCCTCAGATTTTGAGGAGCGATTATCTCCAAGGTTTCCTCGCCGTAGTGGGTTCGGAGAGCCGTTATAACCACGCAGAGCTCAGAATCGTTTAAGGAAGCCCTGTAGCATTTAACGGCTCCAAAGCTTCTATCATAGCATTTGAAGCCCTCCATAGTTATAGGAGTAGACCTGTCCAAGAGCTTCCTCTCGGATATGTAGCTGCCTATAAGCTTCAGATTCAGGGTTCCCGGGTAAGGCTTGAACCCAAGCTTCTCGTGGAACTGTCGGAGGTAGCCCTGCTGACTCACGTAGTAGGCGCCCTCACCTAGGCCTGTGAAGACTATACCCTTAAGGGTGAAGCCGCCCGTGTAGGGCTCTATGAGGCCCCCCAGGACAGCGTATAGATTCTTAAGCTCAGTCCATCCTTGGCGTGTAAGCTTGATCCGCTCCCCTCCCGGAACCCTTATCCTCGATACTTGGCCGAGCCTCTCAAGCTCTATCAGACGTCTTGAGGCTGTCTGCTGGGATACTCCAAGCCTCTCAGCGATCAACTTCGTCGTAACGGACGATCCGAGCCTCTCCCTGGATAGCTCGGCCGAGTATATCAGGGTAAGTAGAAGTTGAGGCTTCAATGATCCCTGAAAGCCTCCCTAGCCTTTAAATGAGCCAGCCTCGAAGGTTCAGGACCATGATCACCCATGCACATCACAACCACCCCCACTGCATCCCGGAGAGTAGCTTTATGGCCTATACTGACGTAGTAGCATTTACCTGTACGATCCCTGACGATCCGAGCTATAGGTTCTCCTGAGCCGTCTGCCAGTATTCTCCCCGACTCTAAACCGTATAGCCTGGATTTAGCCACCCCTACGGTAGGCCTGTCCAAGATTATCCCTGTATGGCATGCTGATCCGAACCTTCTAGGATGGGCCAACCCGTGACCGTCCACCAATACAACGTCAGGCCTATTCCTTAGGCGCATAACAGCCCCGGCCATTATAGGTGCTTCTCTGAAGCCAAGAAGACCCGGAAGATAAGGAACCTTAACCTTCAAGCGGACCGATGAGGATTCCAACAAAGTTAAGCTTTGAGCTGAAACCAGGACCGCGGCGGACACAGCTAATCCATCGCGGTAAGCCACGTCCACCCCCGCAATACTCTTGACCTCCTCAACTATGATGGGTTTCTCCTCCACAAGCTCAGCCATCATTAGCTGAGCTCTCTTGGCCTTCACGGTTGAGAACATCAACTCCGTCTCTCCCCCCCCTTCCTCGACGGCTCATAGAAAGGCTTAAACCGTTTATAGCCTTCTCAAGGCTCCATCTTCTTAGACCGGTCACCACATCACCCCTGGTAGCCTCTATTAACCTCCTGGCCGTATCCATCTTACGCCGGAAATTCTGTATCATAGAGGTATGTTCTAAAGACATTAAGGACTCGTAGATCTCCTCCATAACATTCATCTTATCCTCAGCCGACTCAGGGTCACCACGCTTCAGACACTCAAGGGACAGCCTTCTAAGCTCCCCAACGAGATCCAGCAACCCCAAGAGGTACTGGTTTGAGGGTACCTTAACCTCCTCTAATGTGCATAGCCTGCCCTCAGTAGAAAGGGTATATAGCGCTTTTGCCTCCACATACTCCTGGTAAGCTACTAAGGCTTGCGCGTGATGGCTCAGCTCCGGAAAGGCATTCACGCCTTTCTCCATCTCACTTATAGTCTCTTCAATTCTCTTCAGGGTCTCCTCAGCCTCCCGAAGCTGCATCTTATGCACCTGAAGCATGGCCCTGCCGGCTAGTCTAGTAGCATTACGAGATACGGCGAGAAGCTTCTCCCTAGCGGAGTCGTAGCCAGCTAAATCCTCCTGAATCCTCTCCAAATCCCCTTTAAACAACATTCCTAGCCCTCCTCCAAACAGGAGGCGTACGTATAGATTAACCCTTTAATCCTCTACTTAAATCGCTCAAGCTAAGATTAAAACAAACTGGTTAAGCTGCCTTCATAGACTAGATAGCGAATTAAAGCCGTTTTTAAGGTACGTTTAACCCTCCAGGATTCTTGGGTTGGATCTCCCCCTAATTATAGCGTGTACTTCTCTATCTTAGTCTCTTAGGTGTTTTAAGCCTGCTTAACAGTACGACTCTACTGTCCTCGGACGAGGCTATGGTTCGGTATCCAAGTTCTTCAGTTAAAGTTTCAGCGAACTCCTCCACCTCATTGTAGCTTGGCATCGCGGAGTATGTAAGCCGTGTCCTAGAGTATCCTACGTACATGTAGGCTTTAGCCTCTATATACGTAGGCTCTGCATCCCTTAGAAGTTTGACGTATCCTTCGGGATTCTTCATGTTGAAGCCTTTAACCAGTGTCAACCTCAAAACCGTCGGAGATTTAAAGTTCCTTATGGATATCAGTGACTCCCTAATGCTTTTCCAGAACTTCATGTTCAGGGGTTTACATAAGGCCTTGAAGGTTTCCTCGTCAGGCGCGTATAAGGACAGGTAGAGCTGGGTGGGCTCCTCTTCCAGATTGTTCAAGGTTTTCGGGCTACTGCCATTGGTAACTAGGAACGTGGTGAATCCTCTACCAGAATACTCACTTATAAGCCCGCCTATCATAGGGTATAACGTGGTCTCTCCATCGAGGCTTATAGCCGCATGTCGAGGGTTCAGCGCTTCTAAATACTTGGATTCCTCGAGCTTCCCGTCTAGGACGTGAGATTTATATCCAGATAGTATCCTTCTCTGCGCCTTCACAGACTCATCAACAATGCTTCCTGGGTCTTCCCAGCCTTCGATTCTAGTTGTATCCTTAACCCCTAAATCCTTTGGATGGGTCCTCCAACAGAAGAGACATTGGAAATTACATTTGAGGCATGGTGCCATCTGGAGGCATCGGTGACTCTCTACGCCGTAGAACTCCTGCTTATAGCAGTGGAGGTCTTCGGTTAGGCTCTTATGCAGCCAACGACACTTCTTAACTGCGGAGTGGCGGCCTACGAGCTGATACTTCTGTCTCTTCAGGATCTGACGGAATAAATTGTCCGGGTCTGACCGCTTTACTCTTGAAAGTAACTTAGGCTTATCCTGAATCTCAACGCTACTTCTCACAGCTTCATCATCGTTTCGTTTCATTTCTTGTCTATTCTTATCTTCCTTATCGGATAAGATCTGATCTTTTTCTTCGATGCTTGTATCGCACTCTTCTTTGGGGTTTCATTTGGAGAAAATATTATTGGAGAGGTGTGAACTCCTCTCGAATGCCGTCAAGTGTTATCATGAGCACATCTATGCCATTGCCGCTGCCGATGTCTCTGGAGACGGCTGATTTAACAGCCTTCCTAGCCAAGTTCACAGTCTCATCTATTTTTAGACCGTCTCTGTAATCGGATTCCAATATCCCTACTGCGATCTCAGCGCCTGAGCCTACTGAGGCGTACTTGTCCTCTATAACTGAGCCTAGGGGATCTAAAACATATATGCTCGGTCCCTTGTCGTCTACACCACCCACTATGGTCTGGGTTAGATAGGGAGAAAACCTTCTACGGAAGAGTAGGTTACTCATAAGTTTAGCCGTGTTCCTTACGGATGGAACCTTACCCGCCTCGTAGGAGTAAATGTTAAGGTAAGCGACTACTTCTCGAACTTGGACTTGCATGTCTCCTACCAAGCCGGCGGACGCGGCCCCTATCCTATCGGTTATCTTGAAGATCTTCTTACCCGTTTTGCTCATAATGAAGTAGCCGTAGGATACTCTCCTTTCAGAGGCGAGCACTACGCCGTCTTTACAGACCAAGCCTAGAGTAGTGGCGCCCGGCATATATGATACTTCTCTACTCATCTCATCGTATCCCCAAATCTGTTATTCAGGCGGTCCTTAAAGGAGTTTCATCAGCAAACTATTAAATATGCCGTTGGTCATCCCACAATAAAGTTGTATTTTTATTTTCATTATTTAATCCGGTGGCTGTTAACTTCCCTGTTAGGTTGGTGGTTGTGATTGAAGAAGCATCCGCTTAGAGATATATTAAACAGATTGAAGTGGACTGAGGGCGAAAAGAACCGATTCACTATTCGATACGTACATAGGGGAGCTCCCAACGATATTAGGGAGATACTTCTCTCAGAGGTAAGCCATGTGAGGAAAGGCTGGTTTGTAATCCTAGGGGAGGAGGATTCTCCGATACCATTCCATAGAGTTCATGAGGTGATGGACTCCCTCACAGGTGAGGTTCTATGGAGGAGTAGAAAATCACGTAGCGGCAGCTGAGCTTACCCCAATTTATGCTGAATACGGTGTAACTAGGCCTATTCCTTCCACTTCTACACTGCCAGGTCTTCCTATTTCTCCCTCAACCCTGAAGGAGACGCCTGAGATCATCTCTGTAACCTTGATATTTGTCATCGTATGCAGAGTTAGCTGCGAAACTGTAACTCTCGACCTTCCGTCCGCAACAGCAAGGTAGGGTATTATCATGTCTCCCATGTGACGGTCCAAGACCATACCCGTGTCCAGCTCTTCCAGAAGTTTAGAGGCGGCTTCCCCTCCAACCTCCTCAGCAGGTTTCCCCTTCTCTCCGAGGGCGTCTGCACCAAGCATAGCATTAGCGGAGGTTACAGCGTGCAGGGTTATCCCGCTGCCAGGGCCTATGTGAGGATCACTACCAGAAGGGTACCATTCCACATCAACTTGAATGTCTCGGATACCCGCCTCCTTAAGGGTTTGGAACGCCGCTTCAGCTTGCCTATCAGCTACATATCTTGGAAGCTTGACGCAGTGGCTACAGCCGCCTACCCTCTTTACTATACCTCTCTCCTCCAGGGTTATAGGACTCAACACTCGTACGGGTGTGGCTGTAAAGGCTACGTATCCTCCGCCCCTGGGGTAATGGCCTCTCTTCTCAACTATGATATCACCTTTGTAGCCCATCTTCGCCAGCACTGGCAGGGCTACGAGACGCATGTAATCTATAGTGGGGCTCCATCGGACATCGGTTCCCCCTGTTATAATGACCCGCAGAGGTTCAGAGGCGAAAGCAGCTGCTGGCATCAACGCCTGTAACACTAGGGATACGCTTCCAGCAGTTCCTACATCGAATCGTAAGATGCCCCCCCTCCTCATGCGAGGTTTAAATACGAGTCTTGTTGAGCCTATCCTAAGACCTTCAATCTCAGCCCCAGATACGGATGCAACCGCCTTCACACCGGTCAAATGCTGAGCCTTCAACCCTGAAGGTGAGCGTTTACCCCTAACATTGGATATATCAATCTCCTCCCCCAGTAGGGCTGCGAGAGCTATGGACGTCCTTATAATCTGCCCGCCTCCTTCAAGCATGTCACCAGGCACATTAACCAACTATTCACACCCAGACAGAGTTTATAGCCTTCGAACGATCAACTTTTAAGTTACATACAATTTAAAACCTCCATCTCAAAACCTTTTAAGACCTATCATAGAGGAGAGTTGACGGCCACTACGATGAAGCCTATACGCGTATACTCGGCTGTGGATGATGACATATGCTTCACGGTATCTACAAGCGGTTGGACCCTAAGGAGATGTTCTTTAAAGAAGGTATGATGATAGGATTGAAAGAAAATAATTTTAAACGAATCCCACTAAGGAATGAGGGTACCAAGTTTAGTGGCGTGAGGATTCCACTTGAATGCTTTTTGAGGGTTCAAATTGGAGAGAGCGAGTAGAGGATTATTTGTCGGTAGGTTCCAACCATTCCATTTAGGTCATCTAGAGGCAGTTAAGTATATCTTATCAAGGGAGACAGAGGTGATAATTGTGGTAGGAAGCGCTCAGTACAGCCACTCACTTGAGAATCCCTTCACAGCCGGAGAGCGAATTGAGATGATCCGTAGAGCTTTAGACAGAGAGGATGTAGACACAAGCAGGTACTATCTGATACCTGTCGAGGATGTGAACATTCACGCGGTCTGGGTATCCCATTTAGTATCGAAGGTGCCCAGCTTCCAAATAGTCTACTCTAACGAGCCTCTGACACGACAGCTCTTCGAGGATGCGGGTTATCAAGTTGAAGATATACCCTTCTTCGATAGGGGTAGATACTACGCCACGGAGATAAGACAGCGTATCCTAAACGGTAAGCCTTGGGAGAAGCTTATCCCTCATCCAGTGGCGGAGTTCATAAAATCCATAAAGGGTGACCGGCGAGTCAAAGTTTTAGCCTCCAACGATAAGCCAAAATCCGTATAGTCAAGATCTAAACTTAAGAGCTAGTCTGCTTCCAGCTACAACCTCTAGGAGCTGCGCCGCGCTCCCTTTGTTTACAGACAACTCTATAAACCCATGGCTTCCATATGGTACAACTACAAGCGACCCCTCGTCTGCTTCAGAATAGGTTGAAGCCTTTGAGGCTTCAAATGTACGGTTATGAGCGGTCACGTCGAATTTCGAAGTTGCTGATACCTCCGCTTCATCCAAATCCCCACAAGACAGGTTTATTATTACGTTACCGAAGGAATCCACGTGTAGAACCTCACATTCGACAAAGCCTTTACGAATTACAGGTTTCACGAAGCTAATTTTCATATAGCCCTTAACTTCGAACCCCATCCTTTTAGGATGAACACCCTTAGCCAAGTAGGCCGCAGCAGGAGCGAAGATATCCCTGCCGTGGAAGGTGGCTGAGATCTCTCTCCTAGTATATCTGCAAGATTTAATCTCATAAACCCTTTTAACACTCTTCTTATCGGCTGAGAGGGATAGAAGACCATTATCTGGGCCTACTAGATATCCGCGATCCGTCTCTACTATTATGGGTTTACGAGCACCGCCCACGCCTGGATCCACCACAGCCAGATGTATTGAGCCCCTCTGGAAGAACTTGATAGCCGAAGCCAATGTGAAGGCTCCCATCAATACGTTAAACTTCTCGATCTCATGGGTTATGTCGACAAGTACAGCCTCAGGGCATATCTCGAGAATAACACCTTTCATTTCAGCTACATAGGAATCCCTAAACCCAAAATCAGTTAGGAGCGTTATAACTGGTCGCATATAACAACATCACCTTAATACATTAAATGATATCTACACGGTTGTTTTACCTCTATTCCTAGAGTTGAGTATATGTTTACCTTTATACTCATTCTCCCGATGTTTGCCCTCACATGTCTGGAGTAGACATGTCACGATCTAGGAATGGAGTTCTGGACCGATACTTCAAGGAAATAGCTTTATCATTTATGTATAAAAATTAAACATGGAGATTATAATTAAAATCTAATTCTGTGTTATTTTTGAAATTAGTTATACGCGTGATTGGATTATGAAATGTTTCATGATATAGAAAACTTTAAGAGTGAGGTTTTATAACGTCGCTTATTTAACATCGTTTAAATGTTCGTGTATGACATGGATGGAGGTGGATGTGAATGGTTGATAGAGCTAGGGGATCGCTTTTCAAGAGGAAGGACGGGCAGTACCTGATGCATCTCCCTAAAGCCTTGGCGGAGGACACCATGTTCCCCATACCCGTAGAGTCCTCACTCAAGGTTGAGATCAGCTTCGAAAAAGGAGACGATAAATTCGTGGTCAGAAAAGCCAAGGCAGCAGAAAACAAGTAGGCATTAGTTTTAATCCACATTCATAACTTTTTATTAATCGTCGTCCCACTTATTTATGAAGCAAGGATAAACGCGAACGCTAAATGTAAGATCAGACCCTGCGCCTCCGATTACTTTTCCATATGTTCCACTTGTTCCAATTGATTTTACTTATCACGTCTATTTAAGCCTCCAGAAGTACCACTAACTAAGGATGAGTCGGTTAAAAGAGATCCTATTCTCCTGCTTGCATACGCGGCTTGCCCAGGTGTCTCCGAGATCATACTTCATTAGTGTAGTCCTCAATAGATTACACAAGTTGGATCCCTATCCAAAAGCAGAGAAAACGAAATTAACCGCAATAAAGAGAAATTCCTATGACTCCCCCACTTCGACGAAAAAAGAGTAATCTACAATCCTTTACAATAATTAGGGGGGGAATATCCTTCTTAAGATCTCATTTCAAGGGTATATCTTAGAACTCAATATATGAAACGTCTTCAATCCCTATATTCGTCTACAACTTCCTTCAAAGCGGACAGCATGGAATCGATATCTTCCATTTTAACATATCCCATGTTCCCTACCCTGAAAGTTCTTTCCTTAACGGCGCCGTATCCTTTAGCAAGTTCAAAACCTTTCTCACGCATTCTCTCGTAAACCTCAATACCACTAGGTTTGGCTATTGCATTTATGCAATTCACAGTTGGACTCTCGAATCCCTTCTTTGGGAATAAAGTGAACCCTAGCTTCTCCACCCCATCCCTGATCCTTAGACTCCTCTCCCTGTAGAGTTGAAAATGCTTTTTCTTCCCCTCACGCTCTATCATCTGCAAGACTCTTCGAAGAGCGTAGATCTGTGGAATAACGGGTGTCATAGCCGTACTCCACTCCCTAGCCTGATATTTCTCGAACAGCTTAAAGTCAAAATACCATCCCCTATTCTTAACTTTCTCGGACTTGTCTAACGCTTCTTTGCTAACGCTCCCTACAGCCAGACCAGGAGGAAGACCAAAGCATTTCTGAGAACTTGAGAAGCAAACGTCAATACCCCACTCATCCACTTCAAGTTCTACACCACCCATGGAGCTAACGGCGTCTACAAACAATAGTTTACCATGTTCCTTTACTGTCTCCGCAAGTTTCGTTAGAGGGTTAAGCAATCCCACACTTGTTTCGTTGTACGTGATTGAAACCGCCTCCACATCTGGAAATTTAATCAAAGCTTCATCTAGAACCTCAGGTAGAATAGGTTCCCCAAGCTTAGTCCTAAGGATCTCAGTATTCTTGCCGTTAGACTCGGCGACTGAGAGATAACGCTCACCGAAGGCCCCGTTTATGCAGCACAGCATCCTCTTCTCGACGCAGTTTCGGACGGATGCTTCCATAACTCCACTTCCCGAGCTTGGAAATAGAAAGACAGGACTATCGGTTTCGAGAAGTCTCTGTAGCTTTTCGACCGTTTCCCTATGCAGTTGCCTGTACTCTTTGCTTCTATGGCTTAGCATCTGACGGCCCATCTCCTCCAAGACCTCGGGATAGCAGGGGACAGGCCCTACAGTAAAGAGCTTCATCTTCACCGGTGATCCCTAACCGAATCCACTATAATAATCTTTTAAGACTTACGGTAGGAATCGTGTGCACTAAAGAATATTTTAAAGTGATGAAGAATTAAGGGTTAAAGTGTTCCGGCTTGGATGAAAAAGAGGTTAGAGGAATGTCGTACCGTCTGAACCACCCATCTGATCAAAGAATTTCCATTCAGATGGGTAAATATTAAATTAAGGGTTTAGGATCTATTTTGGCGGGGGATCCGATTGCCAGTAAAGAAAGGTAACTTCGTAACTATCAATTACGTATGCAAGGCCAAGGAAACAGGTGAGGTAATTGACTCCACAATGGAGATGGAAGGACACCATGAGAAGGGAGAGGAGCGTATCCCTGAGCCTCTCCTAGTGGTTGTAGGTGAGGGATGGGTTCCTAAGGGTTTGGATGAGGCACTTGAGGGTTCAGAGGTAAGCCGTAGGATTGAAGTAGAGGTATACCCGGATAAGGGTTATGGCGAACGCGACAAATCTAAGGTAAGGCTTTTCCCTCTCAGGAGGTTCACCCGTGAGGGTGTAAATCCTGTACCTGGTATGCGTATCCAAGTCGATGGTAAACCAGCCACAGTTAGAGCTGTAGGGGCTGGAAGAGTTCAGATAGACTTTAACCATCCTCTTGCAGGTAAAACTCTGTTATATGAGGTGACCGTTGAGAAGATCCTGCGTACAAGGGCTGAAAAAGTTAAGGCCTCGATACATAGGAGGCTTCCCAACCTTGATTTGGATAAGGTTGGATTGAAGGTATCTCAGAGTGAGGTTACTGTAGAACTTCCTGAAGAGGTCTTCTTAACAGAAGGTCTACAACTTGCTAAGAAACAGATAGCCTCTGAGGTCCAGAGATATATACCTGGAATCGTGGGGATATCATTTATAGAGCGGTTTAAGAAGTCTAAGTAACCCTCCGAACCTTCACGGAGATAAGCCTCATTCTCTCAGCACAGTCGTGGACCCCTCCAACCTCTAGTATTATGCATTTATCACCAGGCTTCAAGCCTTTAGGATTGCAGAGACTGTAACTCCAGCATTCTATGTTGCAACCATGAGGTTCATAGGTGAGTATGGCGCCTGGAATGGCAGCTTCAGCAATTGTAGGGATAGTAATCTCTGCCTCCTCAACTTCAACTAGGAGAGCTCTATCACCCCTTAATGTGCATGGTAACTCTCTATCTACCACCCGTTTAACAGTGTAGATTCTATCCCTCTCTAGATTATCTAGGCAGGCGGTTATATACTCACATCTTTTACAGATTCTAGGGGTGTCGTGGAACCTGAATGAGTAACCTTGTCTAGCCTGGGCTCTACCTAGAACCGTCACCTTCATCTTCGTCAATCTCCGATCAGCCTCGAAACCTTTTTAAGTATCCGGTTATCTCTTCAAGATCTTGCGTGCAAAGAGTTTCTAATGCACGATAATAAAAATCTTCCACTGCGAGGAATTCTCGTATATCACGTATTGGAGGCCCCTAGCTTAATGGAAAACATTGATAATGTGTGGTCTAAAAATCTATCATCCAAGCAGACACTAAGAGGCACTACGACTATAGGCGTAGCCTGTAAGGACGGTGTAGTACTAACCACGGATACGAGGGCTACGATGGGATACTTCATAGCCCATAAGAGTGCTAAGAAGATATATCAAATAGACGACCATATAGCAGTGACCATAGCAGGTGTAGTAGGGGATGCCCAATCAGTTGTGGAGACCTTAAAGGTAAACGCCCAACTATACAAGTATGAGAATGGTAAGCCTATGCCTGTCAGGTCGAATGCACGTCTAGCGGCTAACATACTCTTCTCTTCAAGGTTTATGCCCCTCTTACTCCAAGCGGTGGTAGGGGGAATAGATGACCAAGGCTCCCATGTATTTGCATTGGATCCGCTGGGAAGCTTGATGGAGGAGAAGTATGTATCGACGGGTTCGGGCTCACCCGTGGCCTACGGCGTGTTAGAGTCGGATTTAAGGGACGACTCTACGGTCAAGGAGGCTCTATCGGTGGCTGTTAAAGCTATAAGCTCGGCAATGAAGAGGGATGCAGCCAGCGGTGACAGCTTTGACGTTTCTCTAATAACCAGAGAAGGATATAGAGAGCTTGAGGAGAAGGAGAAGAAGGCAATATTGGAAGGTTGATATTAGCCGCTTACACTTTAAGACTTATCCTTTCAGACTTAATGATGTCGCAAAGTTGAGATTATGATGATCTAAGCCATACGATGAACATTAAGAAATAGAGAATGCAATTAGCAAGGTGAATGCTGATAGGGGATGAGGACGTATGCCTGCACTAATGTTGAATAACGCCCATGCGAAGGCCAGGGAGGCTATTATAGAGCATATGCCTCGTGACGCTGAGGTTACAAGGATAGAGTTTGAGGGGCCAACACTGGCGATATACGTGAAGAATGCTGATATAATTCTGGATCAGAGCTATATAGTGACAGATATTGTTAACGCCCTCCATAAGAGAGTTGTGATCCGTTCGGATCCTTCTATAAGGATGGACGAGGTGAACGCTGAGAAGGCTATTAAGGATTTGATGCCTCAAGAGGCGGGGGTTTCAAACCTACTCTTCGATAAGAACCTGGGTGACGTGGCCTTAGAGGCTAGAAAACCTGGTTTGGCTATAGGTAGAGAAGGTATCATATTACAGGAGATCCTTAAGAAGACAAAGTGGAGACCTAGGGTTGTGAGGGCACCCCTCTTACCTTCTAAGATCATAGCCACCACAAGGCATGTGCTGCACTCCGAAGGAGAGGAGAGGGGACGTATACTCCGCAACGTAGGTGAGCGGATCTTCAGGCCTACTCTTGGTGGATCTGACTTTGTAATGTTAACACCCTTAGGCGGTGTGAAAGAGGTTGGTAGGTCGGCTGTCCTAGTTCAGACGAGGGAGAGCACGATCCTCCTCGACTGTGGGTTAAACTTGAGTTCAAACGATCCATCTCACATGTATCCTAGACTGGATGATCCTAAGTTCGATTTGGAACGATTGGATGCCGTGATAATCTCTCACGCTCATTTAGATCATTGCGGTATAACGCCTTTTCTGTATAAGTATGGATACGATGGACCCGTATACTGCTCTGAACCCACGGCCCACCTAATGACCCTGCTTCAACTGGACTATTTGGATGTAGCAGGTAAGGAGGGTGTTTATCCTCCCTATGATCAAAGGGATGTTAAGAATGCGGTTCTACATACGGTGCCCCTCAAATTCGGTGTGGTAACCGATTTGGCTCCAGACATAAAGTTAACCCTTCATAATGCAGGTCACATACTGGGTTCGGGCATGGCACACCTCCATATAGGTGAAGGATTCCATAACATAGTCTATACTGGAGACTTCAAGTTCGGTGAGACTGTGCTGCTGGAACCTGCATCAACGGTCTTCCCTAGAGCTGAAACCCTGATCATGGAGAGCACATACGGTGGCTCCGATGATACGATGCCCGAGAGACGTGCTGTAGAGGAGAAGTTCGCATCGATTATATTGGATACGGTTAAACAGGGAGGCAAAGTCCTGATCCCTGTCCCTGCTGTGGGTAGGGCTCAGGAGGTAATGCTGGTACTTGACAGATATATAAGGGATGGCTTCATACCTGAGGTACCAATATTCATTGAGGGTATGATCTCTGAGTCTACAGCAATCCACACGGCCTATCCGGAGTACCTGGCGAGGGATGTCAGAAACCAGATACTCAAGAAGGATGCAAACCCCTTCGAGTCCGAGTATTTCACCATAGTATCCCATCCAAGCGAGAGGGAAGAGATAACTGCCGGAGGGCCATGCGTAGTATTAGCTACCTCAGGCATGCTGGAGGGAGGGCCATCAGTCGACTACTTCAGGCATCTGGCCTCTGAAGAAAGCAACGCAATGGTATTCGTAAGCTATCAGATCGAAGGTACGCTCGGATCTAGGGTGAAGAACGGTCTAGAGGAGGTATCAATAGCCGGGCACGCTGGGAAGATGGAGGTAGTGAAGATTAAAGCGAAGGTGCGTATGGTTGATGGATTCTCAGGCCACTCGGATAGGAAGCAACTACTCAAATTCATACATAGGATGACCCCCAAACCTCAGAGGATACTGGTGATACACGGCGAGAAGAGGAAATGCGAGGATTTAACTCAGGCTATTGACGTGAATATGAAGGTAAAGGCTTCGGCTCCAGAGCTCGGCGAGACTATGAGGCTCAGGTAAATAGTTAATCCGAAGTTTTTTTCGCTTTGAAGGAAGGCCTTGCTAGGTTATTCGCCTCTCCATATCTTCACTTCAGGAGGAGTTATCACGATCCTCTCTGTGCCGAGGCGGGCTATGTCTCCTCCTAGCTCCGATATGAAGCTTTTAAGCTCGTTCACCGCCTGCTTGGTTTCCTCGAAGCTACGCTTTGCTATTGGTGTGATCCTCACGATGAGTATGTTGCCCTCTGATATTTCAGCCTTTATCTTATCGACATCAGATGATTCCCTCATAGGAACCACCTTAAAATAAGTTGAACGACCCTCCGTCTTTAGGAAACCCCCACTCACCTGTAGGCTGGATGCCGCAGCCAACTTTACCGCCCTATAAAATTTGACTTACTTGTACAATGTTTTAAACTTTTTTGCCTTAATTGAATTCAAAACCATCCAAACTCCATCCCCAACATGATGCAAATTCTTAACCACCCTGCCCTGCTCAAGCCTAGACATGCCAGAGGAGGAAGTTAAAGCTATACCTACACTCAAAGCTTTTCTGTAACGCTCATCCACCACTCGTACTACCGCACCCTCTCCAAAAGAGCCTTCCACATCTCTAACACCTGGAGCCATGACATCAGCTCCCCTACAAACATGAGGCACAGCTCCCATATCAACTACTACACTAGGAAGACCCCCCAAAACATCATCGAATATGAGAGTAGGAACCATAAGCCTCTCAACCTCAAGTATAAGGGGGACTCCCTCCACATACAAGAGGCGTGAACCATCAATCCTCGCGGCCTCAACCCTAGAACGTATACCAATAGAACCTCTAACCCATGGATAATAATCCGAAAAAACCCGAAGGATACGCCTGACCTCCTTGGCCTTCAAATTCACACGTCTCAAGGAAAATACCCCGGCATCAGGTCAGAAAATAAAATAAGTCTCATGATAAGCTTTAAATCACCCCCACCCACCCTTAAAGTTGTAGTTTACAAAGGACTGATGTGAGATGTCAGACGTAGCAACCAGGGCCTTCGGAGACATCCTTGGAAGAATAGTCTTAGTAGAACTTAAAGGAGGCAGAAGCATTAGGGGAGAGCTCTTCAGCTTCGATCAGCACATGAATCTAGTCCTAGAAGAGGCCGAGGAAATAACCTCCAACAACGATACAAGAAAACTGGGTACCATCATAGTAAGGGGAGATAATATAGTTCTAGTATCACCCCCTCCAAGCAAAGAATAAAAAGAGTAAGTCGTTATGGGGAATGTCAAATGGGCAAAGGGACTCCATCTTTCGGTAAGAGGAGTAGATCGAAGACGCATATAATATGCAGAAGATGTGGCAGACATTCATATCATATAAGAAAGAAGCAATGCGCAGCATGCGGCTTAGGAGAATCAAAAAGAATCAGGTCATACTCATGGCATAATAAGAAAGTCAACAGAATCCGCATAATATGACCTGTCTCAACAAACCCTTATAAATAAATAGCTTTAATACTCATATTAAAAAGGCTGAAACCTCATTTATCTGGATTTTAAAATCTCTGGAAGTTTAGTGCGCTCTATCTATTCAACTCCACCTTAGATTTAATATACCTGTATATTATGTTAATAATACGCTTTGAAGGAGAGAGGGCCGGTCGTCTAGTTTGGACATCCTAAATGATGGAATAATTAGGACATCTGCCTGACAAGTAGCCAACCCAGGAGACGCAGAAACCCTCATCAAAGAAGAGGAGGGCTGAAGGGTCCCCGGTTCAAATCCGGGCCGGCCCACCATACGATTTTTGAAGAGTCAAGAAATATTTAACTAATACAGATTTGCAGAGTTGTTTCTTTTTCTAAGTTATAGGAATCCATTGTATTTTCCATGCTGTTAAGCGCGCACTAAAAAATATTTATTGAGTAAGTACGTGTTGAGCTCTGTAGACGAAGTTTTTGCTGAAATACATAATTTCCTTGACTCTTGCATTATCTTCAGAGAGCCTAAACAAATTCACTTTGATTACAGATTGTATTCTTTTATGAGAGAGGTTAAATATCATCATATTCTGTAAGCGAACACATTGTTCGAATAGGCAATAATCCAATAACTTACAACTGATTAAAGAAACGCTTGAGTCTTTACTATTCAGGAAATAAAAAGAGCATGAGCTATAAGGATCTTCCATAAGCTTGCTTTTGAAGAGAAGTAAATCCGGCCAAAGCTGAAGTAGTTTCACATCATCAGTGGAGTAGCCGTCTTTAAGGCATTTTGGATCTCCATAATAAGACAATCCACGTTAGCTCCTGTCTTGGAGCTAAAAAGGGTTATAGGTGACCCTAAGAAGCGGTTGGCTACAATGTCCACGGCGAATTTAAGATGCTCTTCATCCACTAGGTCAACCTTGTTAAGGCATACTATTATCTTACCCCTGACGCTTATTCTCCTAAGGATCGTATCAGAGGAGTTGACGTGCCTAGCCATAGTTTCTGGATCTTCGCTGGCGTCAAAGAAAAGAAGTATCAGGTTGGAGTCAGCTATCTCCCTCAGGGTGGCTGTGAAGGCATCTACTATGATAGGATGCATATCCTCTATGAAGCCTATCGAGTCAACCAGTATGAAGGATCTTCCATTAAGAGAGTCGACGCGTCGAGCGAATGTGGAGAGTGTTGTGAAGGGACCTAATCCAACAGTCTTCTCTTCAGAGGTAAGCCTGTTAAAGAGTGTGGTCTTGCCGCTCTGTGTATATCCAGCCAAGGCAACTATCGGATATCCGAGCTCCCTCCTCCTAAGCCTGAGTAGATCCCTCTTAAACCTTATCTCCTCAAGCCTACTCACTATACGGCTTATCCTCCTACGAGCAGCCTTCTCGTACTCCTTGAAGGGATAGTCGCCAGGTCCACTCCATCCAACCTGCTCTCCCAGAATCCCTTTAAGCTTTAAATACTCCCTACCCCAGGAGAACGTATACTTAAGACGGGCAAGCTGGATCTGAAGCTTAGCCTCAACGGTCATAGCCCTCCTTTCGAACAACTCAAGTATAAGGAGGTTCCTATCGACAACCTTCACATCATTACCGATCCTACGTTGAACCTTAAATACGTGAGAACTAGGCAACGTATTGGAGAATATGACCGTCTCAACCCCAGTTTCTTTCACTGTCTGCTTAATTTCCTCAAGCTTACCACTTCCAATTGTATAGGAGTGGTGAACACTACCCCTACTCTGGATAACTTTAGCAGCCACATCATACCCTATAGTCCTAGCCATACTCACAACTTCTTCCAGCCTCGACGGCTTGTCGTGAAGCTTACACTCTGCCACTAAAGCCTTCATACTGGTAAAACCTAAATCCATAAAAGACACTTTTCTGTACTCTTAACCACCAAACCTATCATTTATTCTTTTTCCCTTTATCTTCATGCTTTCCTCTTTTGATAAAAATTAACCCTTCACTTCCAGGCTATTTAAACCCAATCTTACAGTACTATGACCCTTGAAACCCTTCTCCCCAGCCTCCTCATCAAACTCGACAACCAATCAAGATGAAACTGTAAACAAACCAAAATCACAGGAGCCCTCGAGCGCCAAGCCTTAAGTTTTATAATATAGACTTACTGGAAAATCGATTTCAACTATATTACGTAGATTTTCATGTTCCAGATTCAAATTCCCTTGAAGCACCCTTTACAGACAAGATAAAAACCAAGAAGGATCTCGAGTTTCCGCTCCTCCGTCAAGGTTCCCACCATATAAAGATCCTCTATTTCCCCATACTTGACACTAAACACGCTAAACACTCAAAAAAGTTAGTATACGAGCTGATATCATTAACATTTAGTTCAGTAAGAGCTTTTAATAGGCGTATCCATAAGTAACGAGCGGCGAAGAGAACTTGCCTCCTAGGAGCACCGTTATGCAAATTATAGAAAAGATCGCTCGTTTCAAGCCCGGTGAAACTATACTCATAAATTTGGAACGTATTGCAGCAAAGACTGGAATAGAGGAGGAGGAGCTTCTAGATCTATATATTTCTGTTAAGAATGGGGCTCATAAGAAGATGTTCGCATCTGCGCCCTACTCTAAAAGGGTTCTACTACTTCCACAGTGTTTAAGGTCTAGGAACTGCCCTGCAGAGCTCAGCGAGTACGGCTACATATGCACTAAATGTGGAAGATGTAGGATCTGGGAGGCTTTAGAGGAAGCCGAAAAGCTAGGCTATAAAGGCGCTTACATATTGAGTGGAGGAAGAATCGTAGAGAAGATATTCAAGATGTTAACTCCTAAAGCGTGCTTAGGAGTTGCTTGTCTCAACGAACTAGTCTTAGGTAGCTTCGTCGCTAAAAAGTTCGATATAGCCATTCAAACCATCAGACTGAAAAGAGATGGATGTGTCAACACCGATGTTGACTGGAGTACAGTACTAGACGCCATTAGACTCAGGTTAACCTTCACATGAAGAAACGCGCATCCGTAGAGTTATATAAGCTATTTTACCGAAGCTATTTTAATTCAATTAACTCGATGAAGGTTAGATATTCGGGATATTATACCTTGAGGATGACTGAGAAGGCGATCTATGAACTACTTAGAGCTGACTGAGTATGGCATCCTGTTCCGTGATTCTACCACAGTAGAGACATCTTAAACATAACGGCTCTGTCTTTTCAATCTTGAACATGGGTTCAACAGGCTCATTGGCGTTCGTTATACAAGAAGGGTTACTACACCTTGTAATATCCTTAATAACTTCCGGTAGTTTTACCCTCTTCTTCTCGTGAACCTCATAGTTCCTTATTATGTTTATAGTAGATTTAGGAGCTATTAGAGCTATTTTATCCACTTCCACAGGTTTCAACTCTCTATCTTCGACTTTAATGATATCTTTCCTAACGTATTTTCCGCTTGGGACGTTCATGGCCACGCTGACTGTGCGGCCATCCTTACCGGTTATTTTTAATATTTTAAGCACGTTGAGGGCTAAGCCGGCAGATATGTGATCTATAACGGTGCCATCTCTTATCTTCTTGACGTAAAGCTCATCCCTCTTTAGATTACCCCCGACCATTTGGGACACCTACATGATCATGGTAAAAGTTAAACGTGAACATAGTTAAAACATTAACCAGAACTGAGATGACCAGTCCAGAAACCATATTTGAAGGAAGGGACGTAATATCAATAAACGATTTTTCTAGGAACGAGATTGAACATCTATTTGAGGTAGCGGATCTTATGATTACTATAGCGGAGAAACGGCCAAAGTTATTAGAGGGGAAAATATTAGCCGACCTATTCTTTGAACCCAGCACTAGAACTAGGCTAAGCTTCGAGTCAGCGATGTTAAGGCTTGGAGGTAACGTTATTGGATTCCACGAGGCTAAAGGCACCTCGATAGAGAAGGGGGAGAATCTGGTCGATACTATACGAGTCGTAGAAAACTATGCTGACCTCATCGTTATTAGACATCCAATGGAAGGAACTGCAAGACTGGCGGCTGAGTTCGCCGAGATCCCAGTGATAAACGCAGGCTCAGGGCCAGGTGAACATCCTACGCAGGCACTACTAGACCTTTACACCATAAGAAAGGAGGCTAGAGGAGTAGATGGCCTTGAGATAGGTTTAGTAGGAGACTTAAAGTATGGAAGAACTGCCCATAGTTTAGCTTACGCATTGTCAAAATACGATGTGAAGATACATTTGATATCTCCTGAACTACTTAAGATGAGAGAGGAAGTTATAAACGATATAAAAGATACAGTCAAAGTGATAGAGTGGAGGGATTCAACCAAGGTTATAGACAAGTTGGATGTTCTATATGTGACCAGAATTCAGAGGGAGAGATTTGTAGATCCAGTGGAATATGAGAAGGTTAAAAGCTCTTACCAAGTCTCCATAAGCGATCTTGAGAAAGCTAAGGATAGCCTAGTAGTTATGCATCCACTACCTAGAGTAGACGAGATAGACTATAAGGTGGATTATACCCCTCATGCTAAATATTTTAGGCAGGTGCGATATGGCGTGCTGGTTAGGATGGCTCTAATAGCCTTAATACTAGGAGCAATAAATTAAATTTACTCAATGGAATATCCTGTAATGTTGTAAGGTGTTTAGTTAGTTTATGCTATCAAAGATGTACCTAACCAATCCCCTCTAGAATGTGATATTACTGATCAGTAAAATCGAAATGAGATCACGGAAAGGTATATCCTTAGAGTTTTATTCTAAAGTTTCTAAAGAATGGGGTAAATGTCTGGTCTTCGATCTAACAGGAAATGTTTTTTGGCGGGGCATCTCTTGAGTTTCTTGAAGTCTATATTAGCGTAGAGAATGTGATCTTTTCCTCTTGGGGCACGAGCAATAACTTGCCCTTCAGGGTCGGTGACGAAAGATTCCCCTGCAAAGGTTAGATTGTCCTCTTTACCCACTCTGTTGACTAATGCTGTAAAATAACCATTCTGGAAGGCGGCAATTTGAAGTTCAGCTTCAAATATTCCATGAGGCCACTCATCAACGACTCCTGCTTGAGGAACCACGACCAAATCAGCACCCTTAATAGCCAGAGCTCTCATATACTCAGGGAAATGACGGTCATAGCAGATAGCTATCCCAATCCTTCCCGCCGCCGTGTCGAATACCCCTGCTCCAAGATTACCCGGTGAGTAATATTCCTTTTCTTGGAAAAAGGGAGCCTCAAGTATGTGAACCATCCTAGTCTTCCCTACTATCCTCCCATCCGCATCTATTACAGGAGAAGAATCATAGGTTAGCCGACCTTCTTTTTCAAAGATATTAAGAACTACCGCGACATTCAACTCAGCTGCTTTTTCAGAGAATATCTTCGTCGTAGGACCTGGTATTGCCTCAGCCAAGTTAAGAGTTCTCTTAGAAGCGGGATATTGTGGAAGAAACAAGTTGAAGGATAATTCAGGATAAACTACTAATTTGGCTCCATGAGAAACTGCCTCCTCTAATGCTTTTATTCCACGAATAATATTATCCTTCCTGTTCAGGGTAGCGTGTCGCTGAATTAGAGCTATCTTCATCGATTTTCACATCCAAACGATTTATCCATTTAACCGTGAATCAACCTATATGCCATTCACATAAGATTTAGAAAACTAAAAAAGGTTAAGGAACCACAAGTAGAACGAATCACAGCCTATCCGGAAATTATAGAGGATCTCACCTTCAATAAAGAAAGACCTGCCTGAATACAAAAAGGCCGTAGACGAGTTCTGCATTCGATTGGAACCCCTACTTGCACAGCTGAACAGAGTGTTAGGGATAGATCCCCAAAGAAGGGGATAGGATAGTATAACCGAAATGACGTATTCCTTGTCGCTTTCTTACTGGAGGCAGTGACATATTTTTAAGTGAGTTAAGGTAATATTATGCTTCGATGAATATGCCTGCAAAGTTTGAAGTCTATAAGGATACTAGCGGACAGTTCCGCTTCAGGTTGAGGGCTGCAAATATGGAGATCATCGCTGTGAGCGAGGCCTATACGAGCAAGGCCGCTTGTATGAACGGTATAGAGTCGGTTAAAACGAACGCCCCAGCCGCCGAGATCGAAGACCAGACAACATAATAGCGGTAAACATTCCCTCCTTTTTTATAAGGCATGTCACAACTTTTAGAGTGCATCCTTTCTTTTTTTCTAAAATCCAGCGATCTTCTTCAGAGCGAGTTGAAAAGATATCCATTGGGCGTTTGTTATTGACTTTCTTAATCCCCATATAAATTCTTCAACGTAAGCTAAATTAAATATTAAGTTTAATAGTAACCAATGTAAAATAATTAGAATATGTCTAGCTGGGTAAAATCTTATTGGATAGCTTTTTGTGGTTTAATTATAGGATTTATATTTTCAATATTATGGATTATTATTGCAGGATTAGTACTATCGACTTATTTTAAAATTGAAATAAAATTAATTAATGATTATATTATGCAGAATAGAATATCAGAAATTTTCTATTTAAATGAATTTCTTATCGTTGGACTTATTATTGTATTATTTCTATTTTTGTCGAGTTTAAGTTTTTATGCAGCTTTGGTAAAGTATACACTGGATGGTATAAAGAAAGATTTGGACAAGGTCAAACAAAAATAATATCTCGGTAACTTTTAACGCGAGCCTATAATATATTAATAAGGATAGGCTGTAAATTTTCCTTATGAAACTTATAGAAGACATTGAAATTTATTCTAGTTATTATATAGATCGGGAGCAAGTAAAGATATATGTGACAAGGTAAGACTGCAGGCATCTAGAAAAACTGAAAGATAAGCTTTCCGAATGCAACTATGAGCGTATAGTATAATACCACTTTGAATCATAAGAAAATTCATTCAAAGAACAGAATTAATTTTATGAGCTGCATTTATTCTTAGGCACGTTCGTACCCTACATATTTTTTCTATATATGGGAAGGAATATTGTTTGCTTATGTTGCTGCTATTTTAAAAAAATAAATAAAGTAACATACGTATGTTACATACAAATATTCATATAACACTGTTATATAAATATAGCGTCTGAATATATGGAAGAGACTAGAATGACATTAAGAGGGAATGAAACTCGAGATGTCATAAATGATTTCAAGAAAACATTGATCATAGTTCTCATATCAGGGATTTTTGGTTTTCTAATAGGAGTAATTCTCAACATTTTTTAGTTTTGTCGATATTTAACATTCATGCATTTTACTTAATGGGATATCTAACCCATTCATCCATCTCCTTAACATTTGAAGAAGGCCATATCTTTAGAGGTTTAAGCAGAGCCGACGAAGCTCCATATCGTTGAATCGACGACGATCCACATATAGGACATATTTGTATAAGCCCTTGGGTCAAGGTCATACACGCTTTGCAGTGTGATAACTCTTTGGAATATGTTGCGAAGCGTATATCCATAGACTCAAGTTTAGCAGAGAATCTCCCAATTGCTTTGGGCTCAGCTTCGGATAGTCGGAAAAGGCATAGGTGGCCGCCATCAAGGTACTGTTGAAACTTTCCTTCAAGCTCTCCTCGAGCTTCTAGAGGCACATTCGATTTTGAAGGTATTATAGGCACATCAGTGTAGTATGGGTTGCTTTTAAGACCCTGAAACTTCGTGGCTCCCCTACCAAAGGATTCCAAGTCTAGTTTGGCTAAGCGTGAACTACCTTCTTCACATGGTTTCTGTACGAGATTTATACGCATATCCAACTCTTTGGACGATGCAGAAGTCAACTCGCTTAGATATTTCAAAATTTTAAGGGAGAATTCCAAAGCCTTATCGCTTGTACCTATAGCGGATCCAGCATAGATGGAAGCAGCCTCACTTAATCCTAGTATCCCTATTCCATACTGAGAATCCTCTACTGAGAAGTTAAAGCTTTTTAAAGTAGGAAGAAGTCCACCACGAAGATGCTCGATTAAGGAAGCCCTTTTAGCCTTTAGTGCTTCCACAGCCAATCGTACAGCGTCGTCTGAGATCTTCCTAAAACGCTCGAAGTTTCCTCTAGACTCAAGAGCTATCCTAGACAGGTTCAGAAATACAGTTCCAGCCTGACCTGTCCTCAAGATGTCTGCATGCCAATCTCCGGACCAACCTGTGCAGAGGCGGATGCCATTTCCATGGTATACAGCTTCAGTATCTCCCGTAAAATCTAGATATATGGATCCATGTGCAGCCTCTAAAGCGCTGAGAGTCTCCAGCGATTCTTCATCTCCACCCTTCAACTTTACAGTCAATAATGGGTTGAGTAGAGGCATCCTACTGGATATTCTATAGGCTTGCTTCAATATGATGGAGGCCAACAAAACAGCTTCTTCATGAAAGTCTCCATATGTAGTATCTTCCCCCCTAGGGTTTGGGGCTGATTCACTTTCGAGTTCTCTAGGAAGCTTCAAAGAAACGCCTATAGAGACTCTAGGCGTGAATGGATTGATAAGCGCCTCTTCATTCAAATCCTCGATGAAAATCCTTAGAAGCTTCTCTACAAGATTAATTTCTAAACCCGCCACAAAAGGTGCAAGAATCAGGTTTAGGAATGGAAGGACTTCACCGCTGGTAACTTCATTTGTAGATCGCCTATAAATCTTCTCAAGTAGCTTCAATACGCCATTTAGGTCATCAGGGATCTTCCTAACCTGATCTGGTGAAATTAGATAGGATCTCAGGTCATAGGATATAGATTCAGGCTTGAGCAGCCAGCTCTCCGCTGTGTCTATGTGTATTAGTCCGGAGAGGTGTGCATCTGCTACTTCTCTTGGGACGCCTTTAAGCAGTACATATTCTTTTAGGACTGAGGAGCTGGCGGCCTCTTTCACTGCGGATACTGGTGAGCCTCTCCTTCCAGTTTCCTCGATGACTTGGGTTACATCGTACACGGGCATGCCTAGACGAGTCAGCCTATGACGATACTCCTCTAACCCCTTTTCTAGTAGAAGGAAGTTTATGAACTCTCTTATTAGAGGTGCTGTGAGATGTCTCGTTTTAGTGTTCATCAGACGATCCTCAGCTTCAGCAGCTATATCTCTAGCTAATTCTAAGGGTACTCCTGCTTCTCTAGCTAGACTATCTACTATCTTCGATCTGTCGAACTCTTCAATGGCGAGTTTCGATGTCCTTACGAAGAGCCTCCCCTTCTTTACTGCCAAGTACTCTTCTAAGTCTCTTGAGAACTTTACGACTATCTCTCCTAACTCCGTTAATGAGTACTTCTTACTCTTCTTGTCAAGCTTGAGCAGACCTACGTCTATTAAACTCTTTAGATGGTAAACGAATTTACCTGCATCTCTCACTGGGTCAAGGTTCACGGCGAACATCAACTCGGTGTATTGAAGTTGCCCCTTATGTGATAACAATCTTAGAATGCTTAAGCGAACAGATGAGGAGGCTGCGTCGAGTATTTTAGAGCTCATCCCCTCCAAACGCTTCAATCTACTCAAATCCTATAATATTAGCTATCAACTTACTTTAAAAAATTAAATATATTGAATACGGCGTGTTTTGGATTTCGATGACATTTGTTGTTTTTAGCTATCATGACTCGCACGTGAAATATTCAATCATCCTTATCATGGCCCTAAAGACTGATAGCTCTGAATGTGTACCGCCTTGAATCCTCGATCTTTCTTTGTCAGACATCTATTTCATTCTAAAGTATATGTTAGGGCAGATTAATATTCAGAAAACAAATGTAATTGACTGATATAAATATTGATTAGAAATTTTAGTCTAAGCGCGTCCGATTAGTAGCTTCTGGTGCTCTCTAGAAGTTATAGACCTCGAATGAAACGCGGGAAAGTAATATACAAGGTTCAGTGACAAAACTTTACAGCGAAAGATCATTGTTTTTGACTATGATGGGAATAACAAAACAGAGCTTCACCTTTTATTAGGGGAGGAGATGAGGGATTACTTCTTGAACTATGAAAAAACAGCTTGGAAATACTACAGATTATAAGCTACCTGATTGAAAATATCAATTAGTTAGTCCAAGAGATAGGAGACCCAAGGAAAGCCTCCTCCAACCCTATTTTTTTCTTTTAAGCTTTCTTATCAACAATCTTTTCAGTAGAATATTTAAAAATCGGTCTATAACCGATATTTAGACTCATGAAACGAACTTAAAATTTTAAATTACCAAGCCTAATAGGGGAACCTTGATATTTTTATTAAACAACCTCTTAAAAACTATTGGGGGCGGTGGTCCAGTTTGGTCTAAGATCCCGGCCTCGGGTCCGTTGGAGGGTAAGTCGGAGATCGCGGGTTCAAAACGGCTAATAAACCATGAAAATCCCGCCCGCCCCATCAAATATAGAAAATTTAAAAATAGCGCTCGCAATATTTAGCGGCGCGATTGACCGTAATTTTTACATACGACGAGCTATCTCCTTGGCGACTATAACTCCTGATACAGATGACTGTATAAGACCTCTTGTAACCCCCGCCCCATCACCTGCTGCGAACAGGTTTCTTATTTTAGTTTCGAGGTTATCGTTAAGCTCAAGCCTCGAAGAATAGAACTTAACCTCGACACCATATAGTAAGGTCTGTTTCGCGTATAGTCCTGGAGCCACCCTATCCATAGCTTGAAGCATCTCTTTTATATCAGAGAGGTACCGATAAGGTAATACGAAACTCAAATCTCCAGGAGTCGCCGTCGCTAAAGTAGGGTTTACCACGTTACGTCTTATCCGCTCCTCTGTTGAGCGTCTACCAACCTCCAGATCACCTAGACGTTGAACTATTATACCGCCACCTAACAAGTTAGCAAGCCTAGCTATATATTTTCCATAAGCGATGGGCTCTCTGAAAGGTTCTGTGAATGACGTGCTAACCAGAATGGCGAAGTTCGTGTTTTCAGTCTTTTTTTTAGCGTAGCCCTGACCATTCACCGTTAAGACTCCGTTATAGAATTCAGTTATCACCTCTCCGCTTGGATTGAAGCAGAATACCCTAACCTTATCGTCAAAAGACTTTGAGAAATATATTAACTTAGGTTCATAAAGAACCTCCGCAAGTTCTTTCATGACGGAGGCTGAAACTTCAACGCGAACTCCGAGATCCACCGGATTGTTTATAGTCTTTAACCTTAAGGTTTGGGCTAATGATTTGAGCCACTCCGCACCTCCCCTACCAGGTGCAACGACTACGTATCTGCTTTCTATTCTCTCACCGTTATTCGTAACTATACCTTTAGTTGAGCCTCTTTCAACTCTGATGTCCTTAACCCGCATCCTAAGCCTTATATCTACATGTTTACTCAGATCTTTCTCCATTCCGCTTAATATTTGAGGACAGATCTCGGTCCCTAGATGCCTTATCTTCTCAGGTATTAGTTTGAGCCCCACAGATAAGGCTCTTCTCCGTATCTCATCTATTCTATCAACGTCTGTACCGTAAAGGTGAGAAGGAGCTCCAAACTCGAGATATATTCTGTCTACATAATTTATTAGTTCCGATAGACGTTCTTCGCTTATATACTCGTTAAGCCATCCCCCTACCTCTGTAGACAAGGTAAGTTTACCATCACTGAAAGCACCAGCACCACCCCAACCTGAGAGTAAAAAACACGGATCGCATCTTACACAACCCATTCCCCTACTTGATGGACACTCCCTCTTGTTGATTTCAGGACCCATATCAAGCATAAGGATGCTCTCCACGCCATTCCTGACAAGCTCTAAAGCAGTGAATATACCGGCTGGACCCGCCCCTACTATCACTACGTCATACTTCAAACCCCATCGACACCTTCAGAGATGCTTCAACTCAACGTGTATTATATTCGAAATAATATGGGATAATCAAATATAGGTAGATAATAAATTCTCTGCGTTCATCTTTTTGTCCATATAAATATGTTAAATTACAATATTCAATTTATAAAGCAGATTTCAGCCGTGTAACTCTTCCTAGGTAGGTTCCATCAAGTAAGAATATCTCAGCCTCATCGATGTTAACAGCTCCTGACCTCACTAAAGGCCCCATATATTGGTCATCACCATAACTTAGGTTTACAGCCCTCCCACCTAAAAGATCATTGAAAGAGGGAACAATTGTACAGCTGATCTGAGATGCAAACAACTCTTTTAACTTCACACTCTTGAAACGTTTCTTCAGAGCCTGAAGCAGCTCTTCACTTCTACACGAAGCATTAACCCAGACCTGCTGCATAGTTTTAAAGCCTACCCTATCCCTCAACGCTATCATTGGATGCATATGCCCCATAATTATCCGTTTACATTTGATTAACAGTTCTGGAGATGGAAGTTTATGACCGTGAAACAATACTATTTTACTTATAGACGACCCAACAGATGGAAGAAGCTTAACACCTGCCGGAAGTAAAGCTTCTAAGTTACCGTCATGATTTCCTGGAATTATAGATACTGAATTTATTGTCTTCAATATTTCTTCAAAGAAAAATGGGACATCACGCCATTCCTCAAATTCAGCTTTCGCAACGGTGTGTTTTACGTCGCCTAGAACCAGCAGCTCTTCAGCCCCTGACGATTCTAGAACAGCTAAAGTCTTAGATATTATACGGTTCACTTGGGAGGGTATATGTATACCTTGATGGGCTAGAGATACTTCCCATCCGATATGGAGATCTGCAATAACAAGAATCTTTTTATCTTTTTCTATTAGTAGCGCAGGGAAGGGAGTTAAAGGATACATTTATCATACCTGTTTAAGAGGACAATGATAATATAAAAGTCACGTATAAGCGAAAGTTTGAGGAATAATTTTATGGCGAATCCAGCTCCGGATGAGTTAGATAAATTAGATAAAATAATCGTTAAGATACACAGTAAAGGTAGACTTGGAGAGGAAGAAAGGAACCTCTTATCTCAGGTCTTTTCTAATAGATTTGAAAGAGCTATAAGAATAGTTGATGAGAAGAGAGTTACAAAATATAATTTTGAACCTAGCGGTCGCGAAGTCTGGACCGTTAGGGGGCAGAGCGGAATCTATCAGATAATGCCTACTACACTTTACTGTAGCTGTGATGATTTCTATTTTCGAGTACTAGGAGGAAAACGCGGCGTATGTTATCATATAATAGCTCAAATCCTAGCTTCAACTTTAAGCAAGTTCGTAGAGAAAGAACTACCAGACAAGCTATACAGAGAAGTATTGGCCAAAACTGAGACCTAACTTTGAACCTTAAAAAATTAAAATCTTTAGATCTTTTGTAAGGATATATTTTTTAATATGGAGAGACAAACCTAATGCGATCAAGCGATGACACCTGACGAGTTTTACAACCTGATTCAAACTTTAATTATGGCTTTAGGTTTTATATCTATGATAGCTATTTTTGTATATATAAGCAGGAAAGGCACCGAAGATTAGTGGATTAATCCCAGAATGCTCGTGTCCTCGCGTAGAGCCGTTCAGCCTTTAATATTTCAACATATAGTTCCTCCTCTTTGTGTAAGGGCCTCCTTAGAAGTCTCGCAGCAGTCTTAGGACCCACACCCCTTCCAGCTAAAGCTGTAACAGCCTTTTTACCGTATACCTGAACTAGACTAGCGCTTTTCCAAGCTTGCTCCCACTTCTCGTACTCCTCGTTTCTTAACCGTCGTCTATTAAGCCTTCTCTTAATTACTGTTAAAAGGTCTCTATCGTTAGGGTTTGCAACAGCTACCAATGTCGACTTACATTTAGGACATCTCAAAATCTCAGGTGATTTTTCAACTATCTTTAAGGTTTCCCAATCGCCTTTGTGAACGCATACAAGCTTTACTAAACTTTTATCTATGCGCTGTTTTACGATCTCTATTAAAGATCCGGTAGGTAATGCCGGTCTAAGTAGGTCGTGAGGCACTACCTTATCCAGTATAGGAGTTGCAAGCGGAGTGCAGGATCCATCTATACTTTCCTCCATGATGTTTATAGATATATTTTCCTCCCTCAAAGATTTCAAGAACTCACTTAACGATTCTATGTCTAACTGCTCTATAAACGTCTCTTTCCTGGCTTCTGATGACACCGGAGTATCTCTGAATATTCTGATAAGTGTTCTAGCTTTGTTCAGGCGGTAGTCGGCCTTACGTTCGATTATTCCAAATCGTTTAGCTATATGCCAATGCCTCCACGCAAATTGATTTGACTCCTCTATAGTACTCTCGACTATTTTAAGCAGTGATTCAGGGGTTAATGATCGTAGAAGTTTACTGATAGTCTCAGCCTCTATTTTATAGGGGGTTGTTAAGGCTATTCTATAAGGGTCAACTTGGTAGCTGGCGACTATTCCATACTCCGAGTTCAGTAATGTAGATAAGACTAAAGCTAATGTTTCATTAGCTCTATTTCCTAGACAAGAATGGACGACCATTGTGTTCTCGAAGCGTTCTATTAAGATTTTATTGTCTGTAGGCAACGGGTATGAATTTGCATGCTCTCTTATAGTCTCTGATAGCCTTTCAATAGCCTGTTCTGAAAGCCCCTCCAATATTTGAAATTCAGAGTGGCCCTTAGCAGCCCAGCCCTCAGCGATGAGTCTCCTAAGTTTTCCAACTTTCATAGCTGTGCAATACTCTACTGGAATCATCTCTCCTTCCCAGGTAGGGATTGCCTCTAGGCTTGGCGTAGTAGGTTCTACATCCAGTCTAAGATTGTCATCGTCTACCCTTAGAACCTTCCAAGTACATCCATACATGATTATATCCACACCGTATCGGCATCTACGGGCTACGAACTCCTGATCCAACGTGCCTATACGTCTCTTTGTTATGAAATCGTATACTATGTAACGCTTAACATCTGGAATTACGGATAGGTTCTCGTAATAATATCTATATGATCTGGGAGTTCGAGGTCTTACTATATCCCCTTCAACTCTAACCAACTTTATACGTTCCAGAATCTCTAATACCTCTAGCAACTCTTCGATTGCAAGGTCGCGATATGGATGAGCCTTTTTAATAGTTTCATATATCTGGTTAATATAGACTCCCCTAAAGTCTAAAGTTAAACCTACGATCTGATGAGCTAAAACGTCGTATGGTTTAGGATACGTCGGAGTCCGCTCTAAATCCTCCTTTTCCAGCCTTTCAACTAAAACCTTCGATTCAAGTATATCGTCAGCCCAACCGGCTATTATAACGCCTTTAGATCGTGCTTTTAAGGTATGGCCGCTCCGCCCTACCCTCTGAGTAAGCCTAGTAGACCTTCGGGGAGACATATATTGAAGAACAAAATCTACTGATCCTACATCTATGCCCAGCTCAAGGGATGATGTGCATACAATCGCTTTAATTTCGCCTTTCTGGAACCTGTTTTCAACCTCTTCTCTGATCTCCTTAGATAATGATCCATGATGCACAAGTACAGGAAGATCGATGTTTAAAGCGTGTATCAGGGAGCCTAAAGACTCCGCGTGCTCTCTAGTGTTGGTAAAAATTAACGTTGACTTGTGCTCGGATATTAATTCGATTATCCTACGAGCCCTAGCTACATTCGATGGAGGGATGGCAAATCGGTTTGCTTTGTAATTGTCGACTTCGGTAGGCTTAACAAACTCTATATATACTTCTACATCTTTAAGTTCTGGTGATTTGATAACTTCAAAGAGTCTACCCTCGCCTGCAAGGAAACAACCTACCTGAAACAGTGATTCTACTGTAGCGGATAAACCTACTCTCTGAAAGTCGACGTAAGTTAGATTACGGAGACGTTCCAAAGCTAATGATAATTGGGAACCCCTCTTATCAGAAGCTAACTCATGAACCTCATCGACAATAACCCACATAACGTTCTTCAAATGCCCTCTCATTCGAGAACCTGGGAGGATAGCCTGCAGAGTTTCAGGGGTCGTTATAAGCATCTCAGGAGGAGAAATAGACTGCGTGTAACGAGCACTCTTAGGAGTGTCTCCGTGCCTAATATCGACTCTTATATCAAGTGCCTTGCCTAATAAAATGAGACGTCTATATATATCTCTGTTTAAAGCTCTTAACGGTGTAATGTATAGAATCGATATAGGTTTAGTCTTACTTAACGCTCTAGCGGATATATACATACTAAATATTGGAAGCATGGCAGCATACGTCTTTCCAACTCCTGTAGGTGCTACGACAAGAAGATTCTTACCTTGAATTATCTTAGGTATCGCCATCTCTTGAACATCACTCGGCTTGATTATACCCTCATCTCTAAGACGCTTGAGTATAGGTCTCTGTAAGAGTGAAAAGGCAGTTTTCATCTTGATAATCCTCTGGTTGTAAAGAGGATAAAATGATAGGTGGGATTTCTATAATCTTTTCGATGTTCGCTATCTTTAATAATGTAATATAAAATTTAAACTGAGGGAGAGTGCAGCTCCTCTGGGCTCAACAGGCTATCTCATCAAACGTATATTGAAGGTTAGAAAAGATCTAGATGAAAGTAACATCAGAAAAATGGTAGATGAAAAGAAGAAAATATATATGGGATTTTTATCAGATGAAGGCGCTGTACATCTAGTAGCTCAAGATCTGTCTATCGAGTTTTGTGACGGAAAGGTCGAAGAAACTCTACCACTAGAAAAACTTGTTCCAGGTCTCAACGATGTTACAGTTGTAGGCCGTATTATAACTATTTGGCCTTTGAAGAGTTTTAACCGTCCTGGCGGAGGAAATGGTACTCTACTTAGGCTTCTAATAGTGGATAATACCGGTAAAACAATGTGCGCATTCTGGAACCCCGCCAGCGAAGTTCTAAACTTAAACTCGCGAGGAGAACTCTTTGATAGAATTGTAAAGATCGCTCACGGATACACTCGTAAAGGTTTAACTGGAGATGTAGAACTTCATATAGGTGAACGTGGAGAGATCAACTTAATATCAAATGCTGAGGATCATATAATACCCAGCTTGGATAGCTTCATAAGCCGTATAGCAGATGTGAAGAGTGAAGAGAGAAGAGTAAACTTACGCTGTCACATAGAAGAAACTCCTCAAATCATAGTATTCAACAGGAGCAACGGTGAGGAGGGTAGGGTAGCTCGCATCATGGTTTCAGACCACTCCACGACTTCGACTTCCATTCTAGTTGCATGGGATGATAAGGTCGAGGAACTTTCATCGATCAGAGTTGGCGACTCGTTGATGATTCTAAACGCTAAAATTAACATTTTGAATGATATGGTTGAGATTCATGCTGACAGAGGAACTGTATTAAATAAAATTTAACAAAACTCAACTATGATGTGAATTTGACTTGAGTTTTATCTCCAAATTAATTTATTAAATCGTAGAATGGAAGGAGCAAACATTAATCAGCTTAGTTTAAAAGTTGAAAAACTATTTTTCTATCCAAGTCGTTATATGAAGGCGAAAGTCATTTAGGAGCATGGCTCATTTTTTGCTTAGGGTTATCTCCATTATCGATATGTTTGTGGTGTATCCTTCAGGACGTTTGAGCTCCTCGGAGCCTATTGTAATTAACTTTACATTAAGATCCTTTATAAACATCCTTCTCAGCATTTCAGCTACGTCTACAGCCTTTGAAATCGCCCTCCCTCGCGCTCTGATTATTAGCTCACTCTCTCCATGATTGAAAACTGTTAAACAAGCTACCACATAGTTCATTAGAGGTTTTTGACCTATTAAGATCTGACTCCTTTGACTCAATTCTAGACCTCCTAACGCGTCGTTAAGTACCTTCTACCTTAAAGGGTAAGATCACCCACTATCATGTTTATAAGCATTAGCATGGTAATTACTTAACATTTGTACGTAATTTATTAGAATTATGCAAAAAAGACGATATTTAAGTGAAATATAAAGCTTGATTTATTTTAAGTATTACGTTTAATATTAAAAGTTTTAAATTTTTTAAATATAACCAGTTTATAGTTTTTAAAGATTGAATCATCAGCCATATTAACTCTAATAAATAAGAAATGAGTTATAATTTATAAGAGCGCGCGCATACACCATCAGATATTTACGGTGAATTCCTCCTTTAATGTGTCAAATACCATGCATGTTAACGTCTTTTCAACGCCTTCAACAGTTCTTAGTTTATCTATTATGAAGCGCCCAACTGTCTCTACATCCTCAGTTTTAACTTTTATCAATAGATCCCAATCTCCAGATATTATATGTACTTCCTGTACTTCAGGAAAACCAGATACTTTCTCAGCTACTTCTCTTTGTGATACTATCTCTGAACGTCTTGGATGCGTATAAGCTACCGAAGCTAGGATAAAGGCTGTTGTTCCCTTTCCTAGTTTCTTAAAGTTTAAAAGCATTTTATAGCCTTCTATAAACCCCCCCTCTTCCATTCTTCTAATTTTACTATACACGGTAGTGACAGGGATATCTAGACTGGAAGCTACTTCTCTAGCACTTAATTTACAGTTCTCTTGAAGCATACACAATATCTTAAAATCTAAATTATCAAGCTTCAAGGAAAACACCTATTTATGCCCTTCATAGTTCTATGAAATAATATTTAGTCTTGTTTAATTAAATTAATAATCTAATTGAACCTCTTAGATAATGAGGGTTACAGCCACTTCATGCTTATCCGATGGAGGAAGGTACCTTGATGATTAGGTCCCTGCTGGTAGGTTGGCTTAAAGGTTTACATATTAGAACCGAAGAGGCTAGATTAGTTATAGATTCTAATACTTCACACCTTCCAAAAGATGCTGTAGCCTTAATATCTCATGCCCATGCCGATCATACTCAAGGTTTCAACTCTCCTAATGTTAAGATTTCGACATACAAAACTAAAAGAATATTTGAGGTATTAACAGGACGGGAGGTTAAGAACTTTAGAGAATTATCGATTAACTCTTCTATAAAGATCGGGGACATGGAGGTTGAAGCTTTGAATTCAGGACATGTGATAGGTGCTGCTCAGTTTAAAATTTCAACTCCTGAAGTTTCAATACTCTATACAGGAGATTTAAATTATGTTGATAGCTTAATAGGTGAGGCCGCTGAACCTGAGGAATGTGACTTACTAGTAACAGAGGCAACCTACGGAACCCCTATATACAGTTTTCCATCTAGAACTAAAGTTTACTCTGATATTGTAATGTGGGCCTTAGATGAAGTTAAACATGGAAGGACTCCATGTTTTAGAGTTTATGCTACCGGTAAAGCGCAGGAGATAGTGAAGTTATTCAATAAATATACGAGTGTTCCCGTATTCTCTGATTATAATATCAACTCAGTCAATGAAATATGCAATGATGGAGGGTTTAAGTTGATTTGGGAGGCTTCTGAAAGTGAGCCTGCCAAAAGGTCAGAGCCTTTAATATACGTGACAAGCCGACGCCATTACGTTGGAGGAAGGTTCTCTGAGGCTAGAGCTACAGGTTGGGCTCTAAGAATGAGAAGGCTTGGAGTAGAAGCTTTTCCCTTAAGCGGTCACGCAGACTTTAACCAGCTGAGTAAATTCGTTGAGGATACAGGTGCAGAAAGAGTATACGTATTTACAGGTTTCGTTAATGAATTCTCTGAGTATCTTAGGAGGAAGGGATTAGAAGCTGGACCTCTACCCTCAATCTCTCAGAGAGAGTTATTAGAGTTCACTTAACGACATTCTGAAATTATCAAAATCGAGGCAAGCCTACCATCTTATCGCGCGCTACGATTCCTATCTAAAAGATATATAAGCCAGAATGCTAAGGGCTATGAGACCTATTGCCATCATTATCGGTACCTCCGGTCTCACTTTTATCCCTGTAGTCTCCTCTTCAAAGAATCGAAGGAGCCCTGCACTGGCAGCTGGCATGGGAGCTTCTCTCTTACGACGCTTCTCTCGTTTACTCAGGCTTCAGCACCCTCTTAATTCAAATAACCTTAAATGGGTATGTAAAGTGATTATTTAAATTTATTTCCTTTCATCTACATTCTCAGCTTGAAGTATTCATAAGCATCTCGATTAGTTTCAAAAGCGTAGATGATTCTTCTGAAACTTTTACGAAACTCAGCTACTTCATTTTTTACTTCGATTGGATCCTCGCCTTTTGCAACAATCCTTTCTATGAATTCAGCTATCTGATCCATATCGTTCTCCTTCATGCCAAGCCTAGTACACTCAGATAGACCACATCTTATTCCACCCGGAGCTTCGAAGTGACGATCAAATTTAAGATCGTACGGTAGAAGATTTCTATTTAGTATAATATTGGCACTCTCAAGCTTCTTCTCGATCTTTCCACCATCTCCATACTTAACTATATCGACAAGTATTGTGTGAGATTCAGTGAAGCCTCTCTTCTCTCCTAAAACTTGGAAACCCCTCTCATATAGAGCTTGACCGAATGCCTTAGCGTTCCTAACTATTTGACGAGTATAATCTTTACCGAAAGCAAGCATCTCTGCGAATGCTACAGCTTTACCCGCTAAATTATGTAGGTGATGATTACTTACATTCCCTGGGAATGTAGCCTTCTTTATATCATCAGCATAACGGTCCCAAGACATTACTATACCGCCTTGAGGTCCAAACAATGTCTTGTGAGTACTACCGGTCACAAGATCGACACCCTCCCTCAATGGATCCTGGAAGACTCCACCCGCGATCAGGCCTAATACGTGAGCTGCGTCATAGCATATAGTTGCTCCTGCATCTCTCAGATGTCCCACTAACTCTTTTATTGGGTGTGGAAATGTAAACACCGAGGCGCCAAACATAGCCATGTTAAGCTCCTTACCATCCTTTTTAAGCTTCTTAATTTTACGAATAGTCCGATCTACGTCTATATTCATCTCCTCATGATTAAATGGGAAGTATGTGAGTCTTAGACCTCTAACAGCTCCCGCAGTCCCTCCAAGCTCCATCTTTCCATAGCTTATGTGCCCTCCATTAGGAATCGAAATCGCCATTATTAGGTCACCAGGCTTGGTGAAGGCGGTGTAAGCTACAAGGTTTGAACAAACACCCGACGTAGGCCTTACATCAACGAACTCAGCCTTGAAGAGTTTCTTAGCCAACTCAATGCACATGTTCTCTACTTGGTCTATGTATATACAACCAGCGTAGATTCTCTCTCCTGGCCATCCCTCAGCGTAACGGTTCCCAAAATCACTTGTAATTGCCTCCCTAACAGCAGCACTTGGAACGTTCTCACTAGCTATTAACGGGATCGATTCCGAAAACCATTTATGGTGATCACCTAAGAGAGTGAACAACCTATCATAATAATCCCTGGCATTCAACAGCCCAAACACCTCACCAAAGTATTGAATATATAATATCTAATTTATTGTTTTGTATATTTTGAAGAGCAGATAAGAGGAATGAAAAATATAGTAGAAATTTAATGTTCAGATTGTTGTAGAGACACAAAAATGACTCCCATAACTTGATGTTACATAAAGTCAGACAGCCCTCTCTGTTCGTATCCGTTTATACTTATCTCGCTATTTAGCTTATCTTTAAAGAGGGAGTTTATTTCGTTTGCTATTAGTTTAAGCCTTTGCTCGTGGTATTCTCCTGTATTATACTTTTGAATTATTCTTCGTGCTATCTCTAAGTATTTCTCTACAGATCCCCTATAAACTGTTAGTGAGAGTTCTCCTTTGCATTTAAAGCATTTACCTTTCAAAGGTATACGCCTATACTTTGCATTACATTTTTTACATCTTACTTTCTGACCCGAGTATGCCTTTAAGTTTCCCGCTAGGTCCCTCATGAAATGGGTTGAAACAACCTTCTTAGCCACTTCTCTAGCGTCTACTGCTGAGATAGCGTCAGCCAGTTCCAGTTGCTCATTTACTTTGTCAATCATAGTTGGAAGTTCACTATAAGCATTTTTATGGTTACCTTTATTTATGTTCGTTGTGTCGTTGGTGAAGGGTATATTGTCAAACTGTTTTGTTGTATATAACCTAGGGTACACCAGTTCCACATATTCAGCAACATCCTTCGAGTCCATACCATTTAAAGAAGCCTCGTAGAATTGCAGTGGAAATCTCCAGACGGCCTCTATGTTGAATGCCTGCCTTGCCACTTCTGTAGGTAATATCCTCACAGTCATTAATAAGGGGGCGTCCATGAGTCCGCCTATCTTCGATGGAAGATATTTTTTAGAGAAGTTTAGTAATATATCTAGAGCTAGAGATATACTATCTTCATCCCCATCGCAATCCCTCCTCTTAGCGGCATGCCAAATTGGATGAGCAAAGCATACGTTAGTATCTGAGTATCCAATTATTCTACCTATGACTCCTACAGAGGTATGAGGGGATAAACCAACAACTAGTCGCCCCAATAATTCTTCTTTTTTATGAGCATTATAGAATGACGGAAGCTTGTAGAATTTTACTAGAAGTTCATCTATGAATCTTGATACTCTGAGTAGATACTCACCACAGCTCTTAGGGACTATTATATCCTGAAGTTTTAAGACACATATCTGCTCAGGATCTTTTAGAGGTTCTCCTTTATAGTCGTGAGTGTATCCTAGCCATAAAGCTTCATCTATATTTAATCCAATCTCTGAAGGTTTGAAATGGCTTAAAACCGCGTTTGTAGAGTCAAATCTTATTGTACCATCTTTAAATAGAGAAAGTCCTAAGACTGATCTTAGTATCCCCTTCTCCAACGGCTCTGGAATCTTAAGCTCGTTCGTTAGTCCTTTTACTGCTTTAATAATATCAGGAAGATCAACTAGCCCTAAACGCTCACGTGCCATTGAGATAAAATTATTTAAATTTAAATATCTTCTAGAATGGCTGGATAAGGAAACTCTGCACTTTGGGCATAATCCATCTTCCATTGATTCGAAGCTGCAAGTGGGGCAGACATATTTTATCAGAGTCTTTGATCCACATTTTATACATATACTTGAGAACTCCTCCGTTTGGCATGTGGAGCAGAATCGGTTGACCATTTCTGTAGATATTCGTTCTGAATTTGCAGCTTCAATGAGGTTGCGTCTCGATCCTCCAGCCAATCCTATAGGAAATAGTACATGCACTAGAGGTCTCATTTCCCTTGGTCTAGCCTTTTCAGGTCTACCCATACGGGCACCTATGAAGGTACCTCCTTTTGCCCTGATTTCTACTCCTGATAAAGCTTTTAAAAGCTCTAGGGAAGATTGGTAATTATTTGCATCTTCAGATTTAAATGGAGACGAAGTTAAAATTTTTTTGAGAATTAAGGCTTCTTCTCTCTTAAATATTAAATAACCTTCTTCAGAATTGTGTGGTACGCACATCTTTTCCAGTAGTGTTTTAACTTTCTCCTCTTCAGTGATACGGATTTCTTTTTTATCATCCTCTTTGTTTACTGCGTTTGCTATTTTCTCTCTTAGTAGGAGTATCTCTTGGGGTTTAACTAAATCCCAGAAATAGACATGGCAAGGATGTAGAGGAATTCTGAGGATTTGAGATAACTTGAACGCCTCATCTAAGTTTGGTTTAGTTTTGAATGGTTCACTTAAAAACCGTGTTAACCTGTCTTCGGAGATTCCAGCTTCGTTACATATCCTTTTAGAGTTTTCTCCGACTAGTTTAGATTTTAACTCTTCAGCCCACCATTCCTCAACATATCCAGGAGGATCTAAATGTTTATTGTTCTCAATGAATTCACCAAATCCTACCAGAATGTCTCCTAAGAAAAGTATCTTCTCTATAGATTCTTTTGCTGTTCTCTCGGATATTTCATCAGATCTGACCGTAGAGCCGTCTTTAAGTTTAATTATAGACGGTTCTATAGTGTCTACAGGTACAACTATTCCAGCCTTTCCGGGTTTCTCAAGTCGTATTTGAGTGCCTGTAGCCATGAACCCTCTCAATATCTTCATGGTTGAAGGATGAACGCCGTAGCTTGCTAATCCGGTGTCTCTAGATCGGCCATATCTTAGCCTGAAGCCCCTTTCCATAGATGGAAATGAGAATACAGGTCGACCTGCTATGACATCCTCCATGAACATCGAATCCCCAGAAGCTTCTGAATTTTTAAAACCTTCTCTTATATCTTTAAGCCACTCCCAACCAGAAATTCCAAGTTTATCGATTATCTTTATAACTTTATTAGCGCGCCCTAGGATGCCGTCATTTAATACCCTTAGAGCTCCTCCGCGAACTCTATTAGTTTCTACTCTTTTTAGGTTCCTGAAGGTAGGTACCTCGACATGATTTGTTTCAACTCCTGTAACTTCGACAGGTAAACGAATTATAGCATTATACACAAGATCATCAGGAAATTTATATTGAAAACGAGCTACCTCCCTTTCGTATATTCTTAACTCTTCTAGAAAGCGTTTGGCTTCCTCTTCAGTAGCTTTATAACGATCTAATCCTAGCAATTGTCTGATAAAGTCAGCTATTATTATCGTCAAAGCCATCTCAGTACCTCCAGCTGATCGGATAGGCCCTGCAAAATATATAGATAAATGTCGAGTGCCATCTGGATTTATCTTCTCATCGATTTTGACTATTCCTTGAATTGGAGCTACAGTTACTCCTTCACCCAATATTGCTAGAGCGGTTCTTACCGCCTGATCTGCAGTTGATATATTATTTTCTTGAAGACTACTCCCCACTATCTCTTCAGATATCTTAAATGCAACTTCCTCCCTAGGCATAACCTTACTTAAGCTTCTTATCCGCTCAGCAACGCCTTCAGGTCCCACAGACTTTTCAACACGTTCAGCTAGATCCTTTGTAACTCTGGATTCAGGTTCAAGCTCCGGGTCCAAACCTATAGCTCTTGCATTTGATGCTATAGAGTAGACTTCAGAAAACTTCTTTTCAATTAGTTGAAAATAACTTTCAAATGAGTCATCTTCATCCATTTGCAATTATATTAATTCCTCCCTAGTGATTTTTCTGCTAAATTTAATGTGTGTTGTAAGGTTGGAGGATAATCTTTCATATATAATTGAATTTGGTTTAAATCAATTTTACAATTAGAGATTATATTATCTTGAGTTTCATTGTGTTGATTTAGCTAATTTATAAAATCTATCAGTAAATAGGCAGTATATATCTATTGGTTCAGAAGACTTAGTAGACTCCAACTCCTCCTTCAATCCACAGGCTGCGCATTGAATTAATGTTTTCCCTGAGTTCTTGTTTATAGTAATTTTAATAGAGTTTTCACTACATGCCGGGCAGTCAAATACCGTAGGCAATCTCTTCTTAACTATCTTAACTATTCGCCTTCGTCTCCTCCCCAAATTAAACCCCTTTTATATTCTAAAGTATATTTCAATTAAGTATTAGAAGAAAAAACATTTGTTTAAGTATACCGGTCTTTCAATGTAACCTATAATAAAATTATATTAATTGGATATTGAAAAAATAAAAATAAGATTACATTAACAGTTATGAATGAATATTGAAGCTTCTTTTCTCCATCTACGAATGCAGCAACGGTTATGCATATAATTGGTATAGTAGAAAGAAGATAGAATGAAAAGATTGGACGAGATATAAGAAAATATATTGGTATCCAAACTATGTAAGAAAATATAAACCATATTGATGTTATGATTGCACTGAAATCCTTTAATTTCAATGACTTGAATATAGCATTTGGAATTGATAAGAAAGTAAGACCATATATTATTGGATTAAAAGTCTCTAGAAAACCGATATTAATTAGAGACATTCCACTTATATAGTAGTTTTGAGGACGAATAAGCCAATTCCATGGAGGCTCGCCATATCCTATAGGCCAATTACTTGATGCATGAACACCTATCATATAGAATATATGATTGATAGGACTTCTAAGTATATGTTCAACTCCTACACTTGAATATAAGTTGTTTAACGCATAAAGTAAAATTAAGAAAAATATTGTTGAATATGTCAGCCACAAACCTACATTAATAATACTATGCCGTTTAGATGTACTAAATTCTCCTACTTTAAAGATTATTACGAGAATTACAGGAGCCATAATGACTGCAGTTAGTTTGCAGCACAGCCCAGCAGCCATAGCAAATGCCGAGATCAATACACATCTTTTAAGCGCCATGTATATGGATAGAAGCGAGAAAAATATGAAGAATATGTCCAAAACGCCTAGATTTGAGAAGGTAAAAAACATTTTATCAATTGAGAGTAATATTAAAGATGTAAAAGCTGTAAGTTCGTTTTTTGTGAGCTTAAGAGATATAAGGTATATCATGAAAAGTGAAGATGCACCGAATATTAAGCTTAAAAAACGCCATCCTATAGGGTTATCTCCTAGAAAAAATATCCCTGATGATATCAATAACTGTCCCAACGGTGGATGTTCAAGTCTTTCATATTTCCTTGAAGATAGAAAAGTTTTGGCAGCTGGAACATACCATACCTCATCAAATAAAGGTTGATTGTAGGCTTGTATTATTAGAATAGACAATATTGTGAATGTAAATATAGGTATTACTGGTTTAGTATATTTAATCAATGTAAACATATTTCTTATTTCCATTTTTCCAATTTTTGTTATGATATTTACAACTTTTCCTAGAACTTTTGTGTACTGTTCATAGTAAATTAAAGCTTTCATATGTAAAATTAATATCATATTCAACTGCTTAATTGAGTTGGTGAGATAAATAAAGTTGTAACATATCCTAGGATACAAAAGCGTATCCAATTGGAGGGAGGAAGGATACGCAATCCTTAGTTCAAATAGATACCTTAAGAGATTATTTAATATCCATTAAAAAAGACCCCATAATTGAAATGCTTTTAAAAAATAGTTGTTTAACTGAAATTCAATTAGAAACACTTCTATTAGACCTATATAATAGAGAAAATAAAGATAATATAAGTAAAGATTTTAAAACAATACAAAGAGTTGGAAAAAAAATTAGTAGAGGATCTTTTAATAGAACTAGGAAACAATCTATAAGAAATATAGTAAAATCAGTATATACAATAATGCTCTTGGGATATATTGGTTTACTAGATACACCTCAATTAGAACCTTTTATTGAAGTTTCAAGTAAATTAAAATCGTTTAAGGATAATATAAAATTATATAATAATTATGAACTTAAAAATAATATATTAAATACATTAATTAATGAAGTAGAGGAAATGGCTTCGGGAAAGGAATATTATAAGAAATAAAAAATTAAATATATGTATTTTCACCTTTATACGCTAAAGCGTAATGCCACTCCCCTGATGATCCTCCTCTATTTAAAAGACCCCTATCTGATAGTCTGGATAAATAAGTCGATATAGTGCTTAGAGGTATCTTCTCTTGATAAGCATCAAAATAAGATACTTGAGCATCTCTAGAGTTGAATATCTTACCGCTGAACTCATTTAACACAAGACGTCTAACACGATTGAATTTACTATCTGAAACATTTTTTTTGATTATATTTGAAGAATTATGTAAGGATCCACCCATAAGTTCTACATAATCAAGAACTTGTGACATCTTTTCTCTAGATACCCCTCCCTCTAGGGTAACGGTATGTTTTAT